>JAGPBG010000181.1 GCA_018063485.1 Cypionkella sp. | reverse complement strand
TCTGACGCTTTGGGATCCTAAAGAGGTACGCACCATTCACAACGCGGATCTGCACCACGGCGCAGATTACACGCCTTATGAGGGTCTGAAAGTGCAAGGGTGGCCGGTGACGGTGATCCTGCGCGGTGAAGTGGCGGTGGAAATCGGTGCGCTGAAGATTGCGACGGGTGCCGGCCGCTACCTGCGCCGCAAACGCAGCCCCGGTGGCGTGCAGGTCGCGGGTTAGGGTTTGAACCACGCTTTCGATTGACGCCTATGCCATGCTGGGCGAGAGGATAGGCCGACAGGTTTGTAAACCAACCAATGCGGTGCTTGAAACCAGTGTCTTGGCACAATTGAAATGTCCTTGAAACACCGGAGCACGAGGAAGCTATTCGATGATTGAACGCCGCTTTGTCCAGTGCGATGTGTTTGCCAAAGTTGCCCTGATGGGGAATGGTTTGGCGGTGGTCGTGGACGGTGCGGGGTTGGATGAGAGATCGATGCAGGGTTTTGCCGCTTGGACGAACCTTTCCGAAACGACGTTCCTGATGCCGCCAACGCACCCCGACGCCGATTACAAGGTGCGCATCTTCACGCCGACACGGGAGCTGGCCTTTGCCGGCCACCCGACGCTGGGCAGTTGTGCGGCCTGGCTGCATACGGGCGGAGTGCCGAAGCGCCGTCAAGCCGTGGTTCAAGAGTGCAACATCGGCAACGTCATGATTGATCTGAGCGGTGAGCTACCTGGCTTTGTCGCGCCACCGACACAGGTAACAGGCATGAACCCGCAGGTGCAAGCCCGCATACTTGCCGCGCTGGGGATTGATCCGAGCATGCTGGCCTCGGCTGTGGTTCTGGACAATGGATCGATCTGGCATCTGCTGGAATTGCGGACTGCTGCCGCCGTGTTGCAGATCGACGCAGCCGCTGTCGCCGCTTTGCCCGACATGGGGATCGGTCTGATGGGTCGCAGCGTGGCCGGTGCGGCAAGCAACTATGACGTTCGCATGTTGTCGGCGCGCAGCCCGCGAAATGAGGATCCGATTACGGGGTCGCTCAACGCGGCGGTAGGCAAGTGGCTATTGGGTCAGGGCCGGTTGACCGCACCCACGGTCATGGCCCAAGGGATCAAGGTGGGGCGGAACGGGTGCGTGCATTTGCTGCCCGGACCGATTGGGTCAGGTCAGGTTCTGGTCGCCGGGCGCACCCATATTCTGATCGATGGCAAGGTCCGGCTTTAGACCTGCCCTGCCCCCCTCAGATCGACCTTATCGCGCCGCCGTCCACCCGCATCCTGCTTCCCGTGATATAGGACGCGGTCTCGGAGGCCAGAAACACCACCAGGGCAGCAAACTCGTCGGGTCGACCATAGCGCCCTGCGGGAATTGCTGCGGCCGAGGCTTTTTGCACGGCCTCGACGGTGCTGCCGGTCCGTTTGGCGGCAGCAGCGTCCAGTTCCGCAACTCGGGCAGTCTGGATACGGCCGGGCATCACGATGTTGACGGTCACGCCATCGGCCGCGACCTCGGCGGCGAGGGTCTTGGACCAGCCCACCACCGCCGCCCTGATGCCGTTCGACAGGGCAAGATTGGGGATCGGCTGTTCCACACCCGACGACGCGATGGTGATGATGCGGCCCCATTTGCGCGCGCGCATGCCGGGCAGCAGGCGACTGGTCAGATGAAATAGATTGGCGGCCATTGCCTCGAATTGCATCAGCCAGTCGCCGCGTGCGGCAGAAGCCGCAGTGCCCGGCGCAGGACCGCCAGAGTTGTTGACGAGGATATCAACCCCGCCTCCATCCAGAACCGCCTGAACCAAGGCGTCAATCGAGGCAAGATCCGTAAGGTTCGCTGACAGGGCCGTCAGACCGGGTGCATTGCCGGCCCAGTCCCGAATTGCATCGGCCTTGCGTGCAACGGCGATCACCTGGACGCCTTCGGCCAGCAGGCCCTCGGCCACCGCACGCCCCAGACCGCGGCTTGCGCCCAAGACCAGCGCGCGTTTGCCGGCTATTTTCAGATCCATCAGCTCAGCTCCTTCAGCCGTTTTTCCTGCCGCTGGATCAGACGTTCGATCTCGGCAATCGTGTTTGCATTCAGCGCGCCGCCGGGGCGACGCAAAGCGGCATTGGCGATGATGCCCCGGCGGGCCATGGTGTATTTGCGCACGGCCAGACCGATGTTTGGCTGTTGTTCATAACGTGCCAAGGGCAGGTAGGCATCGAACAGATCCTGCGCGCGGTCAAGTTGACCAGCCCGCATATGCCGCACGACGTCAACCATCATCTCGGGATAGGCAAAGCCCGTCATCGCGCCATCGGCACCGCGCCCCATCTCTTCGGGCAGGAACATGCCGCCATTGCCGCACAGGATAGCGATGCGGCGGTTGAGGAAGCCATCGGCCCGCAAGGCAGAGATCTTGTCCAGCCCCGGCCAATCTTCGTGCTTGAGGCAGACGCAGCTTGGCATGTCCGCCACGATACGGCGGATCACCGGAACCGAAATCTGCACATTGGTCACCAAAGGGAAGTCCTGCAGAACAAAGGGCACATCGCCGATAAAGCCCGCCGCCTGATGGTAGTAGCCCACGATCTGATCATCGGTGCGCAGGGCCGAGGGGGGGGCGATCATCACACCGGCGGCGCCATCTTCCATCACCATCTGCGTCAAGGCGGCCATCTGCGCAAAGCCGGGAGCCGAGACGCCAACCACCACCGGAACCCTGTCCGCCACGCGCTGCAATATCCTTCGCACGATCAGCTGTGATTCCTCGATCGTCAGCTTTTGCGACTCTCCCATCATGCCCAGAACGGTCAGCCCTGTGGCACCGGCCTCCAGATAGAAATCCACCATCCGATCCGTGCTCTCCAGATCAAGCGCGCCATCGGCATGAAAGGGGGTTACCGCGATCACGTAGACGCCATGTGCGCTTTCATTCAGTCTTGTCAATGGGTTATCCTTTCGTCTGATCATAGGCGCGCGCCAATGCAACGCGCCCGATCGCCATGGCTGCCGCCGCTTCGCAGGGCTCGACCACCGGGCGGCCAAGCGCCTCAGACAGATCGGCGCGGTAACTGGTCATTCCGGCGCAGCCAAGGATCAGAACCTCGGCCCCATGCGCATCGCGCAACTGCGTGCCCACCTCGCGCAGGCGGGCAAAAGTGCGATTGCGGTCGGTCAGATCGGCCACGCCAAGTTCCAAAGGCAGATCGGCGGCAAGACGGTTCATCACCCCCATCGCACCCAGCATCCGCATGTGGCGCGGCACAGAGCGGGACAGGATGGAAAAGATGCCAAAGCGCTGACCCATGGTCATTGCGGTCAGGATCGCGCTTTCGGCGATGCCCAGCACCGGGCGGCGGCTTTGTTCGCGCAAGGCAGCAAGGCCCGGATCTGAAAAGCAGGCAACGACGAAGGCCGAGGCCTCTGCCTCCAATGCAGCCGCGCGGGCCAGGAGAGGGGCAACCACGCCATCGACATGGGCCTGCGTCTCGATCCCCTTCGGCCCCTCGTCAAGCTGAAGCGCGGCAATCGGTACCGGGCTTGCAGGGCGCAGCGGCTCCATGGCGCGGTCAATCCCGTCGGTGACGGCCCGGCTGGAGTTCGGATTGATGATGTAGATCGTCATAAGCTCATTTCCTCTTTCACGTCCGGGGCAGCAGGATAGCGCGCCTGCCCCCAAAACCCATCCGGCAAACCCAACATGCTCTGTGCGCCGATGCGGTTGATCATCTGTTCTGCCTCGTGCTGTGCGTCGGCCAGCACAGCAAAGGTGTTGGTGTGAACAGGCTGCCCGGCCTGCAACAGCAGTTTGCCGCCCACGATCACCGTGTCCACATCATTTCCGTTTGCAAAATAGACCACGCGAAAGGGCTGCATGTTAGCGGGGTAAAGGTGGGGGCGTTGCATGTCGATCAAGATCAGATCAGCCGCCTTGCCGAGTTCGACCGAGCCGATCAAATGATCCATCCCAAGGGCGCGCGCTGCATCTATTGTTACCATCTCCAGCGCCTTGCCGGGCGGCAAGACCAGTGGGTCACGGAAATGTCTGCGGTGATAGTGCATCGCCTGCTGCATGTGGCGTAACATGTCGCCCGAGCGGTCCGGCGCCGTGGCGTCGGAGCCGATCGCAACCACCACCCCGGCTTCGATCAATTCGATCGCCGGGCAACGCCCCAGCACCGAGGCGATGGCAGAGGGGTTGTGCGCTACCCGCGTTTCGGTCTGGGCGCACAGGGTGATTTCGTCGTCGTGCAGGTCGATGCAATGCGACAAAAGCGCGTCGGGGCCAAGCAACCCAAGCGCCTGCGCCCGTCGAATCGAGCCGCGCCAATGCCCGTCCTGGGTGAACACCACACCACGTTCGCGCGAAAGGGCGCGTACCGCCTGCGCCTGGCGGCACGCCTCGGCATAAGTATCTGGGGGCATGTTTGCCTGATGCTCGTCGCGCAACACCGGATACAGCAGCGCGATGTTCAGGGTCTGCACGCCGTGCCAGCGGTCCAGAAGTGTGGCGCAGGTCTGCATCTGACGCTCAAAACTGACCGGATGGGGCACGGCGCGGTCTTGGGCGTCGCGCGTGGCATAGATGCGCGGATGCGGCGCGCGCGTGGCACCGATGGCCACGACCGAGCGGGTGCCGATGTCGGCCACGCCTTCGCAATGAGCCGAGCCATAGGCGGGATCGTCGGTGCGCATGATGCTGTCGCCGCCGCCCAGCAACGACACGCCACAGGTGACGCCAAAGCGCAGCCGCTCCAGCGCGGCCAGCCGGGCTTCGGCATACCAGAACTCTGGCGGCGAGGCTTGGGTATAGACCTCGCCGCATATCTCTTCCCAGTGGTTGCCTTGCTCCATCCCCATGGTCTTGATCAAGCCGTGGCCCGCGTGGGCGTGCACGTCGATCAGACCGGGCAGCATCACCTTTCCCTTGGCATTCAGCACCTGGGGGGCCCTATGATCGCGTTCGATGTCGGCCGTGGCACCAACCGCGATGATCTTGCTGCCTGCGATTGCGACAGCGCCGTCCGGGATGACGCGGCGCTTGGGGTCCATCGTGATGATGAAAGCCCCCGAAATGATAAGATCAGCCATCAAACACCTGCGAAAGTTGCGTGACATCAAGCACCGCATCGGAGCCAAGCACAAAGCCCGGGTGGTGCCCGGCGATCCCCGTGATGCGGATGGGATTATAAAGCGTGAGCCATGCCGGATCGGTTTGCATCACGTTGTACGCCTGTGCGTACAGCGCCGCCCGTGCCATGTCGTCGGCGCAGCGGCGGCCTTGGTCGATCAGACCCTCGACCTGCGCGTTGTGGTATCCCTGCCACCACGCGCCTTTCACCCGGGCGTCCAGCTTTTCGACCAGCACCCGGTAGGTTGACATCGGGCTGCTGTCAAACACCGCCAGAT
>JAGPBG010000180.1 GCA_018063485.1 Cypionkella sp. | reverse complement strand
CCACCACCTTATCCAGGAAACCCCGCCTATCGGTTGCGATGAACCATTGCCGCCATGACACAGAGCAGTTCGAACATCACCGTGGCACCGACAAGCGCCGTCATACCGCCCATGTCAAAAGGCGGGGCCACTTCCACCACGTCTGCCCCCACGATGTTCACGCCTTCCAGCAACCGCAGCATTTCCTGCGCCTCGCGGGTGGTAAAGCCGCCGATTTCCGGTGTTCCGGTGCCGGGGGCCATGGAAGGGTCGATACTGTCCACATCGAAGGTTACATAAGTGCGCCCTGCCCCGACGATTGCGCGGGCTTCTTCCATCACGCTGGCTGCCCCGCGCTTGACGAACTCTTCCATGTAGATAAAGCGAATACCTTGCGCTTTGGCCCAGCCATGTTCGTCCGGGTCATAGACCGAGCCGCGGATACCGATCTGCACCACGCGCTTTGGGTCCAGCAAACCCTCCTCGATCGCGCGGCGGAACGGCGTGCCATGGGTAAAGGGGTTGTCCCCGAAGTAGGTGTCGTTGGTGTCTGAATGCGCGTCAAAGTGGATCATCCCGACGGGACCGGTTTTCGCCACCGCCCGCAACACCGGCAGTGTGGTCAGATGATCGCCCCCGCAGGACAAGGGCAGCGCGCCAGTGGCGACAATGGCAGCCATCCCGGCTTCGATCCGGGCCAGCCCGTCCATCAGATTGATCGGGTTGACCGACAGATCCCCGACATCGGCCACATTGGCCAGGGAAAACGGGGCGACTCCCGAAACATGATGCGCCCGGCGCATCAGACTTGACTGGTTGCGCACCTCGCGCGGGCCATGGCGGGCCCCGGCGCGGTTGGTGGTGCCGCCATCCCACGGGATGCCAACCAGGGCAATATCCAGACCGGTGGCCGAGGCCACAGCAGGAAGCCGCATGAAGGTGGAATGCCCGGCAAAACGCGGAACTTCGGCGGCATCGACGGGTTGGTGAAAGTTGGTCATGGGCAGGGCCTATCTGAATTCGCGGTGGATGATCTCGACGATAGCTGCCTCGCAATCCGCCAGCAGCCATTCGCCTTTTTCCGCTGACGACCCTTCGGTCAGCGACAGCACCCCCGAGGGCGGCACCTCGTCGCAGGGTCTTGGATAGCGGTCATAGGGCAGGAATTTTGCCGGTCCGTCATGGCTGGCCTGGCTCAGGTCCACCAGTTCGGGGCGCAACGCCATCATCATCGAGGTTTCGATGACCGAGGCATGTTCCAATTCGATCCCCGGATAGCCGTTGGGGAAGATCCGGGCCAGAGTTTCGGGCTGCACCATATCCCAATGATCGATGCGCAGGATGATCAGGCCATCGGCCCGGTCCCGCCCGATGGCATCAAGACCCAGCTCGATACCTTCGATCGTCGGACCGATATTCTCATAATGGCCGTTGACGGTGACAATCTTGCGCACGTTCTGGCGGTAAAGCTCGCAGATCAGGTCGCGCAGGATCAGGGAAAACGTGTGGGCAGTCAGGTTCAAGGTGCCGGGAAAGCCGGGGCCTCCGCCGGTCTTGGGCTGCGAGCGGTTGCCATAACCGACCGTGGGCAGCACCAGCCCGCCCACCCTTGCCGCAACCCGCGCGGCAATGGCGGTTGGCAACACCACATCCACATTCAGCGCCATGTGTCGCCCGTGCTGCTCGGTCGCACCCAAGGGCAAAAACACCGGCGCATCTGCGGCGATACGGGCCTCCACCTCGGGCCAGGGCAGTTCTGCGTAAAAGACGGTGTTCATTGGGTATTCCATCAATTCATCGCCGCGCCGCCATTGGCACCAAGACATTGTCCGGTAAAGAAGGTGGCCCCCGGTCCGGCCAGAAATACCACCGCTGCGGCCACCTCTTCGGGCCTGCCAATGCGCCCCATCGGGTTGGTTGTTTCGGCGGCCTTTTGGGCGTCGGTCAAAAGATCAAAGCCCAGAAGCGGGGTGTCGGTCGGCCCCGGCGCCACGGCGTTGACCAGAATGCGCGGGCCGAGTTCGCGCGCCCAGGACCGGGTGACCCCGATCATCGCCGCCTTGGTCCCAGCATAGACAGACCCACCCGCCCGGCCCAGATAGGCCAGTTCCGAGACGATGTTGATGATCCGCCCGCCCTCGGGCAGATGGCGCAGCACTTCCCGCGCCACCAGCATTCCGCCGCGCACATTCACGGCAAACATCAGATCGATGTGGGCGGCGGTCAGGCTGGCCAGCGGCAACTCCTGCAAGATGCCGGCGTTGTTGACCACAATGTCATAGCCGCCGAGAAGCTTTGCGCCTGTGGCGACGGCGGCGATGATCTGCGCCTCGTCGGCAAGATCGCAAGGGATGATCGGGAACCCCGCCTCAACGGGTCGCAGGTCCAGCCCGACAACCGCAGCGCCAGCTTCTTGCAAGGCCCGCGCCGTGGCGAGGCCGATACCGCTGGCCGCACCCGTGACCAAGGCGCGTTTGCCCGCCAGGGGTTTCACCATGGCACCTCTCCTCTGTCCACACCGATGGATTGCCCGGTGATGTTTGCGGCCATGTCGGAGCCCAGAAACAGATAGGTCGGGGCCATGTCGGCAGGTTCCATCAACCCCGGCAGCGCCTGACCTGCCACAATCTCGTCCAGCATCGCCTGCTCATCGCGCCCCGCCTCTGCCGCGATCCGCGCCAGCGACCGCATCGAGGCTTCGGTGCGCACCCAGCCGGGGCAGACGGCGTTGACGCGGATGCCGCGCGGGCCAAGCTCGCGGGCCCAGGTCTTGGTCAGACCGATGATGGCGTGTTTCGAGGCGACATAGGCCCCAAAGCGCGGCTCGGCGACGCGGCCCCAGATCGAGGCGGTGTTGATGATCGCCCCGCCATGGCCCATCCGGTCAAGCGCCGCCGCGGTGACAAGGGCCGTGCCGGTGACATTGATGTCGATCACGCGGCGGAAGGCGTCCGAAGTGGTATCCGAACAGTCGCCAATCGGCGTCATCAACTCCAACCCGGCATTGTTGATCAGCACATCTATCGCGGTCAGCCCGGCCAATGCCGCCACCGCCTGCGCCTTGTCCGCAATGTCGGCCACGGCCGAGGTCGCCCCCAGCGCCAAGGCCGCTGCATGAACAGCCTCGTCATTCGCAATCAGATGCAGGCTTGCCCCCGCCGCCGCAAATGCCTTGGCAACCCCCAGCCCGATTCCCCGGCTGGACCCGGTGATTACAACGCTGCGGCCCGCGTAGCTGATGCTCATTGCGACGCTCCCTCTCCTTGTTGGCACCTTATGGCGCACAGTTGGAACATAGGCCCTATGCGGGCTGTCACGGCACCGCTCATACCCGTTCGCCTTCTTCGCGCATCATGCCCATGATCTTGCGTTCCATCTCGCCGTAACCGGGCAGTTCCAGCACATGTTCCTTGTTCTTGATGCGCTCGGCAGGCTTGAAATCGGGGAGGATCACTTCGCGCAGCCGTCCGGGATGGCTGGACAGGAACACGATCTTGTCGGCCAGAAAGATCGCCTCTTCGATATCATGCGTCACCATGATGATCGTGGTGCCCGAGGCCCGGGCAACATCGACCATCAGTTCCTGCATCTGCCAGCGGGTTTCGGCGTCCAGCGCCCCGAAAGGTTCGTCCATCAGCAGCACTTCGGGCGCGTTGGCCAAAGTGCGGGCGATCGCCACGCGCTGGCGCATACCGCCCGACAAGCGGGACGGATAGGTGTCGATGAATTTGGACAGGCCGACGAGATTGACGAAATGCGCCGCACGCTCCTTGCGCTCGCTGGCCGATATGCCGTTGATCCGCATGCCGAACTCGACGTTCTTGCCGACCGACATCCAATCAAACGAGGTATAGGCCTGAAACACCATGCCCCGGTCTTGCCCCGGCCCGTCGATCGGCTTGTCTTTCAGCCAGACCGTGCCCGCGCTTTGAGTTTCCAGCCCGGCGATGATCCGCAGGATGGTGGACTTGCCACTGCCTGAGGGACCAAGAAGGATGCAGATCGAGCCCTTTTCGACGGTAAAAGACACATTCTCAACGGCGGTCAAGACCTTGCCACCGGCAAGCGGAAACGATTTCGAAAGCTGTTCGATACGCAGCAGAACCTCGGCCATCACCGCACCTCTTGCAGATAGGGGAACAGGCGGCGGTGCAGGGCGGCAAAGGCCATGTCGAACAGCAGCCCCAGGGCACCGATCACGATGATGCCCGCCAAAATCTCATCGGTGTGCAAAAAGCGCCGCGCCCGCATCATCATCGCGCCAATGCCTGTGGTCGAGGCCACGATTTCGGCGATGACCAGATAGGTCCAGGCCGTCGCCAGCATCTGCCGCATCGCGGTCACGATATTGGGCAGAACCGCGGGCAGCATGACCCGAAACACCGTTACGCTCTGGCTTGCACCCAGCGTCAGCGCGGTTTCGATCAGTTCCTTGCGCACCTCTTTGGTGTGATCCGCGATCAGGGTGATCAGAAAGAAGATTACCCCCAGAAACAGCAGCGCGAGTTTCGGCGCCTCGCCGGTGCCAAACCACATCAGCAGGATCGGGATGAACGATGGCGCGGGCAGATAGCGCCACGCCGACACGAAGGGCGACAGCACGGCATCAATGGCCGGAAACGCCCCCATCGCCAGCCCCAGCGGCACCGCCACCGCGCAGGCCATCGCAAAGGCCACCAGCACCCGCAGCACCGAGATCAGCACATCACTGACGAAGTTCTGCTCTGCAAACAGGGTGAACATAGTGCGAACCACCTGTTCTGGCGGTGGCACCAGAATGGCGTTGACCCAGCCCATCCGGGTGGCCAGCACCCAGATGCCAAAGAACACCACCCAGATGCCAACTGCCGACACAGCGGATTGCCGCTGCGAAACCGGCACCCGGACCCGCAGCGCTCCGGTGTTTCGTGTCGTGCTCACCCGTGTCATAGGCCCCTCCCCAGGGTTGGCCCTGCCCCCCGAAAGGGGCTTGGCCGATCAGTTTGCAGTGAAGGATTGGCGATAGCCGCTGGCCACAAGATCGCCGAGCAGGCTGCAATCCATCCCTGCCGCAGGATCAATCTTGTTGGTCATCAGCCCGAGCTTGATCCACCAGTCGTTGGTCAGCGCAATCGAGCCTGCCATCGAGCCATTGGGCAACCCGAACGGCGGCTCGCCCTCCAGCACGCCACAGGTGCGGGCGGCTTCATCGAAATCGAACATGTAGATGCCGCCATCAAGGCTCTTGCCATTGGTGCCGATGACCGAGGCCAGGTCTGTAACCGGCCATTGCAGATAGTCCGCCATCAGCTGGTTGGTTTCTTCCACATGATCGTGCCAATAGCCGCGCGCCTCCCACTCGGCTTTCAGCACGGCCAATGCGGCGGGACGGCGCTCTGCGATGAAGGTCTTGTTCATGAACATCGAGTCCATGAAGATCCCGGTCTTCAGCATATCAG
>JAGPBG010000179.1 GCA_018063485.1 Cypionkella sp. | reverse complement strand
CCCCTGCGCCTCGCACCACAACGCAAAGGGCCTCTCGAACGCCGCCCACCCCGATGAGGCATATTTCTTCGAAATCCCCTTGGCACGGGCAAATTCCATATGTGGATAACGCGGCCGCGACAGCAAAGGCGAGGCATGCGGAATACGTGGCGCATCCTCGGGCCAGCGCACAAAGCCCTTTGCCCAAGGCCGATGCACCGAAACATGGGGAGAGAAATCACCGCCCTGCGGCCCGGTAAGGCCCTGATAATGGTTCGATCCGCCCCAATCATTATAGGCGCACCAAGTTCCCGTCGCCAAGATCATTGCGATCCGCCCCGGATCAGGGCGCGCCGCCCGTAGCACAAACATATGCTGCGATTGATGCCCCGGCACTGTCAGGGTGACAATGTAAACGCCACTTTGCCATGTTTCAGGCAGAACCATTGACTCCACTTCGGGCCAACCACACCCAGTCACCGAGCAATCGGGCGGTGTCAGAGCAAACTGCGTGGGAACCGAAGATGACAGCACAGTTTCCGGCACCACCCCATCGCGCACAATCTCCACCTTCGCCTGCGCGGCGGAAGACATCGCATGAAGCCGCAATATCTCACCCGGCGCATAGCTGATCTTGTCGGTATAGCCCCAGACTTGTGGGCGCGCCGGTTCAGTCGATGCCACCTCATAATAATGGCCTGTCACTGCATCGCCATCATCATAGGGGCCGGCGGTGAAAAACCCTTTTAGCTTGTTGGGCAGGCTCATGGCTTGGCCTTGGCAAATGCGGCTGCGAAAAACGCATCGCTTGCTTCAAGATAGCGCGCCACATTGGCCGGGCGAAAGATGCCGTGTCCCTCATCCTCAAACAACAACACCTGATGTGCGATGCCTGCCGCAGTCAACTCTCGCACTGCCGTATGGGTGTTTTGCGGCCCGACATTGCTGTCGGCCAAGCCATGGACGATCAGCAGATCGCCGCTGATCTGATCAATGAACCGGCCCGGTGAGGCATTGTCGTATTTCTCGGGAAACTGTTCAGGAGTGCCGCCCATCATTTCTTCGGAATAGGCGCGACCATGCGGCATTTCGGTGGCGTGGTAATCAATATCCAGTCGATACATGCCGCACATCGGAATCGCGGCATCCACCAGATCGGCGTGGCGGGTGATTCCAAACCAGCTTGAAAACCCGCCATAGGAATTGCCCGCCATGCCAATCTTGCCGCGCACGGCCAACCCATCTGCCAGCGCCTGCTCGATCCCCGCCCGAATATCGGCCTGTTCGCGTCCGCCCCAACCATCTTCCTTCACCGCCTCACGATGGGCATAGCCAAAGCCGGTCGATCCGCGATAATTTGGGTCCAACACGGTATAACCCTTTTGCACCCAATAGCCGATCTTGGGATTCACCCAATCCTCCGAATGCCAGGTCGGCCCGCCGTGAACATAGGCGATAAAGCCTTTTGATGCCTCTTTCGGCTCATAAAGCCAGCCCTGCATTGCCCGCCCATCCGGCGCGATCCAGCGGTAATCGCGCGGGGGGATATGCTGACGGGCTGGGTTCGCTGGTGCCGTCACCAATGCGGTGCAGCGCCCATCGGGATGCACCCGCACCAGTTGATGTGGCGCATCGCCGTCATAGGCCTCGGCGATCCAACCCCCGTCGGGCAGGGCCGCATGGGGCAACAGACTGCGGCGACCCGACCGGTTGGGCAGCGGGCGGATAGAGCCGCCCTCAACCAACACACAGCGGGTGTTGCTTTGCTCATGGGCGATGCAGGCAAAGCCCCTGGCCCCAGCGATCACCTCGATCGGATACAGTTCCGGCTCGCCTGCCAACCACGCCACCGCGCCGCTGGCCAGAGTCAAAACCCCCAATCGGTCACGCCCGCCCTCATCGGCGACAAAGGCGATCCGCCCGTCATCCAGCCACACCCCATGCGCATTATTGCTGGGACCAAGGTTCAGCACCTCGCACAGCCCGGCGCCATCCGCATTCATCACCCAAAGCTGCGTACCCGCCGGGGCCGCCTCATGCCGGTGCCACAGCAATTGGCGCCCCGATGGCGACAGCTTTGGTCCGGTTTCAAACGGGCTTTCGGCGCGGGCAAGACAGCGCCGCGCGCCGGTCGTCAGATTTTGCCGCCAGATCCAGCCGCCTTCAGTCACCGCCCCCGCGTCATAATCGAAATTCGCGGTGAAAATCACGTCTTGTCCATCAGCACTGAAGATCCCCCCATAAACATAATGGCTGGTCTGCTCGGGCGTTAGCTGCATCAGCGCGCTACTGCTGCGCTCCAACAGCAAAAGGTGGTCATGCTCGCAAGAATTGCGCGACTGGCCAAGGATCAGCCGCAGCCCATCGGGGGACACATCGCGGATCGAATAATGATCCGCCCCCATGGTCAGGCGTTCGGGCGCGCTGCTGCCATCGCAGCGCACGGCGTAAACATCTTCGGCCTCGCGCAGCCCGGCCCAAGTGAAAAACGCCCATTCGCCATTCTGTGACACATGGACTTGGGCAAGGATCGGCAGGTTGGCCCAAGCGATTGCGGTGGCATCAGTCATCTCAAACCTCGATAAAATGGCAGGCGGCGGCGCGGCCTGCGCCAAAATCGCGCAATTCGGGGCGCTCGGTCTGGCAGCGGGATTGCGCCAAGGGGCAGCGGCTGGCGAAAACGCAGCCCGCTGGCGGGTTCAAGACCGAGGGCAATTCTCCGGGCAAAGATTGCCCTATTCTGCCCTTTTCGCGGCGGGGGTCAGGCTCTGGCACCGCCTGCATCAGCGCCAGCGAATAGGGGTGCAGGGGACGCGCATAAAACGCATCGCGCGGCGCGGTTTCCACCACGCGGCCCAGACACATCACCATCACCTCATGGCTGATATGGCGCACCACTGACAGGTTATGCGAGATGAACACCAGCGCCACGCCCAACTGATCTTGTAAATCCATCAACAGGTTAACCACCTGAGCCTGAATGGAAACATCCAGCGCCGACACCGGTTCGTCGCAGATAATCAACTCGGGCTTGCCAACAATCGCCCGCGCAATCCCCACCCTTTGCGCCTGACCGCCCGACAACTCATGCGGATAGCGCCCGGCGAAATCGGCAGACAGGCCAACCCTGCCCAAAGCCTCAATCGCCCGCACGCTTTGCTCGGCGCGCGACAGGCCCGGCTCGAAGGTGGCAAGCGGGCGCGACACGATCCGGCCCAGAGTCATGCGCGGATCAAGCGCCGCCACTGGATCTTGGAAAATGATCTGAAATTCAGACCGGCGGCGGCGCAGCGTCTCGGCTGGCATAGCTGCCATATCCTCGCCCTTCCACAGCACCAAGCCGCCCGTCGGCTTGATCAGACGCAACAGCGCCCGGCCAAGGGTGGATTTGCCGCAACCGCTTTCCCCCACCAATCCCAAGGTGCGGCTCTTTTCCAACGCAAACGACACATCATGCACAATCGGCAGGTTGCGCGGCCGCGAAAACACACCCGCGCCCACGATCTGATAGCCCACATCCAGCGCATGAACCTTTAACAGCGTCATGGTGCCCCGCCGATCAAATGACAGGCCGCGCGCCGCTGCGGTGCGAATTCCACCAAAGCCGGTTGAACCTTGGTGCAGGCTTCGATCTTCACCTCACAACGCGGCGCAAACGGGCAGCCGGGCAGCATCGCCCCCCCCGAACGCGGCGTGCCGGGAATGGTGCCAAGGCGTGGGGTCAGCGCATCGGCAAGGCGTGGTGTTGCGGCCAGCAATCCCTTGGCGTAGGGATGGGCGGGCGCCTCAAACAGTGCCTCGGCTGGTCCTTCCTCCATCACCCGGCCACCATAGAGCACCAAAACCCGATCGCACAGCCGCGCCACAACGCCCAGATCATGTGTCACCAGCACAATCGCCGTGCCAATCTCACGCGCAAGTTCTGACATCAGATCAAGTACTTGCGCCTGAATGGTTACATCAAGCGCCGTTGTCGGCTCATCGGCCAGTAACAGCGCCGGGCGCACCAGCAGCGCCATAGCAATCATCACCCGCTGGCGCATTCCACCCGAAAACTCATGCGGATATTGCCGCGCGCGCCGCGCCGCATCGGGAATGCGCACCCGGTCAAGCATCGCCACCGCTGCCGCCGCCGCCTCGCGCTTTGACATGCCCTTATGCACCCGCAACCCTTCGGCCAGTTGGTCACCCACCCGCATATAAGGGTTGAGTGAGGTCATCGGGTCTTGGAAAATCATGGAAAGACAAACGCCGCGCACCTCGTCCAAAGCCGCAGGCGACAGCGCCAGCAAGTCTTGCCCCTGAAAACACACCTTACCACTCGCACGCCCGTTGCTCGCCAAAAGCCCCATCATGCTGAACAAGATCTGGCTTTTGCCCGAGCCGGATTCGCCCACAATCCCCAAAACTTCGCCCGGTGCCACGTCAAACGAAACGCGGTCCACTGCCGTCATCTCGCCCGCAGGCAGGCGAAAGGCGACGCTCAGGTCGCGGACTGAAAGCAGGTTATCGGTCATTCGGATCAAACGCGTCCCTTAGCCCGTCGGCGATAAAGTTCAAACAAAACAGAACAGTGGCCAGCAAAACCCCCGGCAGCAACAGCAATCGCAGATCGGTATCCATGGCACTGGTGCCCGACTGGATCAGATTGCCCCAACTTGCTTGCGGTTCCTTGATGCCGATGCCAAGGAACGACAGGAACGACTCCGACAAGATCACCTCGGGCACCAGAAGCGATCCGTAAACGATCACCACCGACAGGCAATTCGGCACGATATGCTCCAGCACAATCTGGCGCGATGTCATTCCGCCCGCCCGCGCCGCCTCGACAAATTCGCGCCGCGCAAGGCTTTGCGCCTGCGCGCGAACAATCACTGCAGGCGTCAGCCAAAGCGTGAAAACAATGGCCGCAAGCAGTGCGATATTGCCGCCGCCGAACAACAGCGCCAATAGGATCACCAAAATCACATAGGGAAAGCCATACAAAATCTCGACCATCCGCATCATCAAACGGTCGGTACGCCCACCGGCATAGCCTGCAACCGCGCCGTAAAGCACGCCAATTCCGCCTGCGACCAGCGCTCCCAGAAAGCCGATGCTGAGCGAAATCCGCCCGCCCTCCAGCACCCGCACCAGCAAATCGCGGCCAAAATCATCGGTGCCAAACAGATGCGCCGAGGAAAAATCAATCGGCGCGCCGATGAAATCAAAATCGGCATCCTCGCCGGTATAGGGAAAGGCATAGGGGCCAAGGAAACAGGCCAGCACCACCGCCAGCAAGATCACCACCGAAATCATCGCCAAACGGTTCGCGGCAAAGCGGCGGATCTGCAATTGAAAGGTGGAAAGTGATTTATCCATTGGCGCGCACCCTCGGATCAAGCCAGCCACGCACAAGGTCGGTTCCGATGTTGAACAGGATCAGCAACCCGCCATAAAGC
>JAGPBG010000178.1 GCA_018063485.1 Cypionkella sp. | reverse complement strand
TCATGCGGTGGGTTGCGGATTCCAGTTTGGCAAGTTCCGCCATGCTGGGAACCCGACCGAACCGCGCAATCAGCTTTTCGCGGTAGGTCTCGTTTTGCGGCTTCGGCGGCATCACGGGGCGGATGCAGACGGTGTGGTAGGTGATCATGATTGCATCGCCTGTGTTGCTTTCTTTCCGTCGCCTTTGACGAACACCAGCACATTCTGGTGCGTCTTGCCCAGCTTGCGCCCGGCAGCGAATTGTTTGCCGACCCTGACCGGCAGGGAACCGACCGCAGTGACCAGGATGGCCTCGTTGTAGAAATGCAGCCCAGCCGACCGGAACGCCTCAACGGTGTCTCCGGTGAAGTTGCGATAGTTGCCCTTCTTGTCCCGCACGTCACCGACCACAAAGCAGGCAAAGCGGTTGTCTTTCAGCAGGGAACAGGTTTCCTTGATGATATGCCGATAGGCTTCAAGGAAAGCATCGTAGGACAGCGTTGACAGGTCGGCTGGATCGTCGCTGTAGACCTCAAGGTCAGCATAGGGCGGGCAACTGAAAACCATGTCGGCTTGCACGTCGAAACAGACGCGGGCGATGTCCCGGCTGTCTGCATTGCGCCAGTCCGGTTTGGGGTCTGCGGCGGTTGGCAGTTGCAGCCAGTTTGCCTCGACCTGTTCCCGGCGCAGTTCCGTGCCGACATACTTTCGGCCAAGGTGCGATGCCACGATGCCGCGAACGCTACCCCCGGCGAATGGGTCTATGATTTGACCACCTGGCGGGCAAAACCAGCGATAGGCAAGCTCACAGACTACCGGGTCAAAGATGCTGGTGCCAGTTGCCTCATCCCGGTTTGCGCCATCATAGTTGGGCATTTCACCGCGCAAAAGTCCCGCTGGCGTTTTGCTGAAGTTTTCCGTGCTGGCAGTCTTCGGGCCACCAAGCCACGCGCCACCGCCACCGCCACCGGGGGCAAGGCGGGCCTTCCCCACCACATGCTCGCCGCGCATCAGGTCTTCTTGACCGAAGGTGCGGGCGGCACCGTGCTTCGGGCTGAAACCCCCTGAAAGTTCCATTGCCCTGCTGCTGGCGTTCGTATTGTCCCCACCCCTCCCCAACTCGGACTTGATGCCCAGCGACAGCCAAGCGCGCTTGCGGTCCTGCCACCATCCTTCG
Organism: Cypionkella sp.; assembly: GCA_018063485.1. Lineage (GTDB taxonomy): Bacteria > Pseudomonadota > Alphaproteobacteria > Rhodobacterales > Rhodobacteraceae > CBDUEF01. Next base: position 4,306 of record JAGPBG010000178.1, on the reverse strand, counting down.
CGGGCGTTCCAGACGGAAAACGGTGGATAGTTCCAATCGCCGCCCAGCTTGCTGCCATGCTGTTCCGGCATGGCCTGATCGCCGAAAAGATCAACCATGTTCATCCCGGCACCTATGCGTTGCAGATGTGGGCGGAATTGCCCAGCGCATTGATGGCGTAGATCATGGTGCGCCCGTCGCCGTATCCGGCCCCGATGGCCTTAGCGGCTTCGAGGCTTGTCACCTCGTAGCGCACCCGCTGCGAAGGTTGCCTGCCTCGCACTGCGGCGAAGTGGGTTGCCGTTGCAAGGCACATGGCCTCGTGCAGGTTTTCGGTTTGCTTGGTCATCCTGTTCCTCCCGTCTCCCTGGTGAAAGGCGCGCGGCTGTGGAGGGAGGAATCCACGGGCTGCCGCCCTGCCGCGCTTGGTGATATTGGCATGGGGTGGGGATGGGTGGCAACTGACATGTGGCTGACACGTCACCACAACTGCAAAGATACTGACACCTTACCGCCCTTACCTCATGGTAATGCCGAGGTAACAGGCCAAGCCTTTGATTTCCAAGGCCCTCTTACCTTATTACCTTTTTTAATAGATAGTAGTAGTAGTAGAACGCAGGCGCACACGCTATAGCGCGCATAGGGGCTTACGCTCAGGTTATAGGAAGGGGGTGTGCATACCTCAAAAAACGGTAATTTGGTAATGTCATTGATTTCAAAGGGAAAAATCCCTTACCGGGGCCTTACTTCATTACCGTTTTTGCGGTAATACGGTCCGGAGACGGTGCTTGACAGTCTTACCCGACCGTGCGTATGCTTTTCCAATCGGGGGCCGATCTGGCCAGATCGTCGCGGTTTCACCCACTCGCCGCCTTGCCTCCGAAACTGAAAGTGGGACACAGAGGGGTGAATTAATGGCGGATGCGGCTATGTTTCGCGCGGGCTTGAGGGCTTGCGGGATGAGTGTTTCGGAGTATTCCGATCACTTCGGGGTGCCAATCGGGCAGGTCAGAACGTGGAAGAGGCGGGGTGCGCCGGAGGCTGAGATGAGCCGTTTGGCCCGCCTTTACTTTGATATCACAGAGACCGACATGGCTGATGCGGCGGTCCCGCAAGGGTGCTGGGACATGGTAGCGTTTCTGGACGGGTATCGGAATGTCTGATCCCATTGGCGCGTTCATCGACCACCTGCGCGCGAACGGCATAGGGCCAGCCGACCCATCAGCGATCAACCTGACAGACAAATTCAAGCGTTACATGATCGAGGGCGACCGGCCCAAAAGCACGAACGGAAGTTACAAGCTGGCGGTGCAGCCGGACGGGTTTGCGGTCGGCCTTGGTTATTCGTTCAAGGCTGGTCAATCGTTCCCATGGCACAGCAAGGCGGCCAGGACGGCCACGGCTGAGGAAAAGGCCGAGTGGAAGCGCAAGGAAAAGGAAGCCAAGGCAGCGCGGGCCAAGGCTGATGCCGAGGCTGCGGCTAAGGCGGCAGAGAAGGCCAAGCGGCTTTGGAAAGCAGCGTCTCGCACGGGCACCACGCCGTATCTGACCAGGAAGGGCATTGGCCTGCATGGTGCGCGGATTGACGGCGAAGTGCTGATTGTGCCGATGTGGTCAAATGGTGCGCTAGTCGGATTGCAGCGGATATTGCCGGACGGCAGTAAGCGGTTTCTGACAGGGACACCGAAGGCAGGCGCATGGTTTGGGATCAAGGGCGACGAGACGCTGGTGATCTGCGAGGGCTTTGCTACGGGGGCAGCTATTTTTGAGGCAACCGGGCACACGGTCGTCATAGCGTTTGATGCTGGGAACCTTGTGCCTGTGGCGCAGGCATGGCGCGCGAAGGAACCTGACCGGCGCATAGTGTTTGGGGCTGACAATGACCAGTGGACAGCGCGCCTTGGGTCGCCGTGGAATCCGGGAATTGACTACGCGCAACAGGCAGCGGTCAAGATAGGCGGGGCGGTTGTGATATGGCCGCGCATCCCAGAGGATGACCCTGACAAGCGGACGGACTGGCATGACGTTTGGGCCACGGATGGGCTTGAAGCGGTGGCGTCTGCGTTTGCGTTGGCGACTGTGGAACGCGGCCCTGAGCCTGAGCCCGATGATAGGTGGGAACGCGAAGACGCGCCGCCGGTCGTGCCTGAAGACCCGCTTTCGCTTATCCGGCCATTGGGGCACAACCGGGGAAACTATTTCTTCTTTCCCAAGCAAGCCGGGCAGATCGTGTCCTTGTCGGCAACTGCCATGGCCAGGATGCAATCACTTTACATGCTGGCGCATAGGGGCTTCTGGGAACAGCACTACAGCGCGGATGGCAAGGCGAACGATAGCCAGATATGCGCCCATGCCAGCGCTCACCTTATGGCCGAGTGCCACAGCATCGGAATATTTCAGCCGGAAAACACAAGGGGCGTGGGGGCTTGGATCGACGGTGGCAAGCCCGTGGTTAACTGCGGCGACGTGATCCTTGGCGAAGGCTTCAGGATGCACCCAGCGCAGTTTGAAGGGGACGCGGTATATGAGTCCGGCCCGCGCGTGATCCACCTCGGCGCTGAGCCTCTGTCTAACAAGGAAGCCAGTGCGCTGCGAGACATTTGTCGCAGGCTTGTCTGGAAGCGGCGGCAGTTTGCGGACCTATTGGCGGGATGGCTTGTCATTGCCCCGATAGGATCGGCTTTGAAGTGGCGGCCCCATGTCTGGATTACAGGCGAGAGCGGCGCGGGCAAATCCACCGTGATCGAGGAGATCGTGAAGCCGGTTCTAGGCGACATAGCGATCAAGCGTGACGGTGGCACAACTGAGCCTGGGGTGCGCAAGGCGCTCGGGGCTAGTGGCCGACCGTATGTTCTGGACGAAGCGGAAAGCGAGACGCCTGCACAGCAACAGGAAATGGCCAAGATCATTTACCTTGCGAGGCGATCATCGTCGGGCGGCGTGGTTGAGAACGCGAACGCCACATACCAGGCCCGGTCGTGCTTCTGCTTTTCTGCCATTAACCCGCGCGTTGAACAGGTGGCGGATGTTGGCAGGATCACGACGCTTGAGTTGCAGAAGGACAAGTCAGAAGGCGCTCGGGAACGATACGACGCCCTGATTTCGGATATTCACGCAACTTTCACGGATGATTTCAGCCGCAGGCTTTTCGCCCGAACCGTCGCTAACCTTCCAACCTTGCTGCACAATATCAAGGTGTTTTCCAGCATTGCCTCGGAGTTGTTCGGGAACAGGAGGCAAGGGGATCAGCTTGGCCCGATGCTGGCTGGGGCGTTCCTTCTGACATCCACCCGCGAAGTTGAACCAGCACAGGCGCGGGCATGGATGCAAGCACAGGATTGGCAGTGGCACACGGCGCTTGACGACGGGGGCGATGCCGGAAAGCTTATTGCCCATATCATGACGGCGCGGGTTCGGTATGACGCGGCTGGCATGTCGCGGGAAAGCGCTATTGGTGATCTGGTGCAGTTGGCGGCTGACCCGCAAGCGCCTGGGCATGACGGAGCGGTGCAGGGCCTGAAAAGCTACGGCATCAAGGTTGCGGTGGAAAGAGTGCTGATCGCCAACGATGCGCCTAACCTTCGCAAGCTGCTGATCGACACGCCATATATTCCTTGGGCACGGACCTTGGGAGACTTTCCGGGGGCAAACAACTTCGGGAACAAGCCGGTATATTTCATGCCGGGGCTTTCCAAAAAGGTAACTTCGATTCCGCTGGATGCCGTGCTTGGGGACCGCACCGATCCCGCGCCCATACCCCAGGACGTGGAGGAACCGTGGTGATCTACAGCATGAGACACGAGGCCATGTATGACGAGATGATTTCGGAGCTTCTGCGGTTTGCCGGGTTTCAGGAATCGGTCAACTCCATTCTGCGGGGGATCGTCGGATATCCGTCCGACATTGAAGCGCGATGGGTGGATGACCTTTACAGCGTCTACACTGACAAACTGGTGATTGACGATGAAGATTGACCTTTACCCCGACCAAGTGGACCTGATCGACCGGACGCGCGGGGCTATGCGCCGCCACCGCTCGGTCTTGGTCCAGGCCGCTACGGGCTTCGGCAAGACCGTGGTTGCAACGGCCATGATACGGTCGGCGCTGGACAAGGGCAGCCGGTCCACATTCATCGTGCCGCGCCGGGAACTGCTGAAGCAGACCGCCGAGACGCTGCAAGCCTATGGCATCCCGTTCGGCTACATCGCGGCGGGATACCCAGGCAACCCGTTTGCGAAGGTGCAACTGGCGACCACGGGAACACTGGCGCGGCGGCTGGACAAGGCACCGCCTGCTAACGTGGCCTTCATTGATGAGAGTCACTTCG
>JAGPBG010000177.1 GCA_018063485.1 Cypionkella sp. | reverse complement strand
ATAGTCGCGACCCAAACGGCGCAACGATGCTTCAAGTTCGGCGCGCAAGTAGCTGGCAGAATTGTCAATCCGGCGCGTGCTGCCCGGAACGATCCCGGCCTTGGTGGCCAGCGTGATCTTTGGTTTGCGCAAAGCCAGCCACTCACCAAGCACGCTTTCCGAAACGCCAGCGCCGTAAATATTGGCGGTGTCGTAAAAGCTGATGCCATGATCGAGAGCTGCGTCAAGACAGATCAGGCTTTCGGCTTTTGTGGTGGGCCCAAAGAGGCCGCCAAAGGACAAACATCCCAAACCGATGGCCGAAACCATCGGTCCATTGGAGCCTAATTGCCGCTGCTTCATTGTGTTGCCTTCTGTCAGGGGGCGGCACTAAACCGCCGCGAATCGCTTTGGTCAAGCGCGGATGCGGTGCGGGCCTTGAAACTGCGTGCGCGGCGCGGGATCAGGCGAAGGCCGCCTCAAGCGCCACTTCGACCATCGCGCCAAAGCTGCGCTCGCGTTGATCCGAGGGCAGCGATTCATGGGTGAGGATGTGATCCGAGATTGTCAGCGCCGCCAGCGCGCGTCGTTTGTGGCGGGCGGCGAGGATGTAAAGTTCGGCCGCCTCCATCTCGACGCAAAGCGTGCCGTGGCGTTGCAACTGATCGTTCAGATCGGGGCGCTCGTCATAGAAGGTGTCAGATGAATAGATGCCGCCAACATGCACCGGAACGCCGATTTTCAGCGCGGCCTTGTGGGCGGCACAAAGCAGGCCGAAATCGGCGCAGGGGGCGAAATTCATCTCGCGCAGCAGGGCACGCGACGGGCTGCCAAGGGTGGAGGCGGTTTGCGCCAGAACCACATCGCGCACGGCGATATTGGGTTGCAAGGCCCCCGCCGAGCCGATGCGGATCAGGGTTTGCGCGCCATATTCAGTAATTAATTCATTGGCATAGATGGAAAGAGACGGCATCCCCATGCCGGTGCCGTGGATGGTGACCGGATGGCCGCGCCATGTGCCGGTATAGCCCAGCATCCCGCGCACCTCGTTCACCAGCACCGGGTTATCAAGATATGTCTCGGCGGCCCAGCGGGCGCGGTAGGGGTCGCCCGGCAGCAGCACGGTTTCGGCAATCTGGCCCGGTTTGGCCCCGATATGGGTGGACATGCGCTTCCTTTCGTTTTGCCGCAGGCTAGGGCAGGTGCGGCGCGGTGGGAAAGGGTTAAGCTGCCCGAGGCGCGCCGACAAGGCCCACGATATCAAGCATGATGCGGTTCAACTCGAAATCCTTGGGGGTGTAGACGGCGGCAACGCCCATGGCACGCAGGGCTGCCGCGTCGTCCTCGGGGATGATGCCGCCGACGACCAGCGGGATGGTCAGCGCGTGCGCGCGCATCAGGGCCAGCACTTCGGTGATCAGCGGCACATGGCTGCCCGACAGGATCGACAGGCCGATGACATGGGCGTTCTGGTCGATGGCGGCGTTGACGATCTCGGCGGGCGTCAGGCGGATGCCCTCGTAATGGATATCCATGCCGCAATCGCGGGCACGGGCTGCGATTTGTTCGGCACCGTTGGAATGGCCATCAAGCCCCGGTTTTCCCACCAGGAATTTGAGCGGACGGCCGAGTTTGGCCGATACCAGCGCCACAGCCTCACGGATTGGCTCCAACCCTTCGGTGCGGTTGGAGGGGTTGCGCGAGACGCCGGTGGGGGCGCGGTATTCGCCAAAAGCGGCGCGCACCATCGCCCCCCATTCGCCGGTGGTGGCCCCGGCGCGGGCGGCGGCGATGGAAGCAGGCATGATATTTGTGCCAGAGGTCGCCGCCGCGCGCAGGGCGGTGAGGGCGGCTTGGACCGAGGCTTCATCGCGCGTGTTGCGCCATTCGGCCAGGCGGCAGATTTGATCGGCCTCGGCTTCGGGGTCTGATTGCATGATCGAGCCGTCGCCTGCGGTAAGCGGGCTTGGCGTGGTTTCGATCCAGCGGTTCACGCCGACGACGGTGGTTTCCCCGGATTCGATCTTGGCGATACGCTCGGCATTGGCCTCGACCAAGCGGCCCTTCATATGGTCGATCGCGGCCACAGCGCCGCCCATGGCGTCGATCTGCGCGAGTTCGGCGCGTGCGCCGTCCTTGAGCGCCGTGACCTTGCGGTCAATCGCGGGGTTGCCGTCGAAAAGGTCGTCATATTCGAGAAGGTCGGTTTCATAGGCGAGGATTTGCTGCATCCGCAAAGACCATTGCTGATCCCAAGGGCGGGGCAGGCCCAAAGCCTCGTTCCATGCAGGGAGTTGCACCGCACGGGCGCGGGCGTTTTTCGACAGCGTGACCGCCAGCATTTCGATCAGGATGCGGTAGACGTTGTTCTCGGGCTGCTGTTCGGTCAGACCCAGCGAGTTGACCTGAACTCCATAGCGAAAGCGGCGATACTTGGGGTCTGCGATGCCATAGCGGTGCTCGCAAATCTCATCCCACAGATCGACAAAGGCGCGCATCTTGCACAGCTCCGTCACAAACCTGATCCCGGCATTTACAAAAAACGATATTCTGCCAACCATATTGGGGAATTCGGCGGCGGAAACTTTCCCTTTCAGATCATCCAGCACCGCGCAGGCTGTGGCCAGCGCATAGGCCAGTTCCTGTTCCGGCGTCGCCCCGGCCTCTTGCAGATGATAGGAACACACGTTCATCGGGTTCCATTTCGGCAGGTGTTTTTGGGTATAGGCGGCGACATCGGTGATCATTCGCAAGCTGGGTTTGGGCGGGCAGATATAGGTGCCGCGCGACAGGTATTCCTTGATGATGTCATTTTGCACCGTGCCTTGCAGGGCAGTGATATCGGCGCCCTGTTCCTCGGCCACCGCGATATAGAGCGCCAGCAACCAGGGCGCGGTGGCGTTTATCGTCATCGAGGTGTTCATCTGTTCCAGCGGAATATCGGCAAAAAGCGCGCGCATATCGCCCAGATGGTTGACGGGAACGCCCACCTTGCCGACCTCGCCGCGCGCAAGGATATGGTCAGAATCATAGCCGGTTTGTGTCGGCAGATCGAAGGCCACCGACAGACCGGTTTGGCCCTTGGCAAGGTTGGCGCGGTAAAGCGCGTTGGAGGCGTTGGCAGTGGAATGACCCGCATAGGTGCGGAACAGCCATGGGGAATCCTTTGCCGACATCATCGTCTCCTTGGTAATAATCTTGCCCTTGTGCAGCACAAAGCGCAATTTAACGCAAGTGTCAATTCGCTGCGTTGCGGCATTTCTTGGCAATCCATGACAGCACTTGTCATTTGAAATGCGGCTGGCTTTGCGCAAAACTTTGCTTGTGCCCATTGGCCACCCTGAACCCAGAGGATAAAATGCTGAAAGCCAGTCTGCGTCTGACCCTTGCCGCCCTTGCCCTTGGTGCGACCGCCATTGCGGCCGAGGCCACTGATCGCCACTTGCGGATTCACAATGACACCGGGCTGACGCTGTACAAATTCTACTCGACCAATTCCGGCTCGACGCATTGGGGTCGTGATGTGATGGGGTCGTCCACCTTGCCGACCGGCTCGTCCATGCGGCTGAACTTTGACAACGCGCATGGCTACTGCAAGTTTGATTTCCGTGCCGAGTTCGAGGATGGCACGGTGTTGCAAAAGGCCAATGTCGATGTCTGCGCGACCGGTGACTATTACTACACCGAGTAGCATTTGCGGTAACATCCGGGTCGTGCCACAGTTGCGGGATGACCCAGACCGTCGCGGTGCCCTATTGGTTGCTTGTGCTGATCCTTGCCTTTGCGGCGATCACCTTTGCCTCGCATTTTCTGTTTCCTTCGGTGCGCTGGTTCTTCCGGCGACGGGCCGAGCGGGCATTGGATCGGCTGAACGCGCGGCTTGATCGCCCGATCGAGCTGTTCAAGCTGGCGCGGCGGCAGGATATGATTGCGCGATTGCTTTATGATCCCAAAGTGTTGGAGGCTGTCGTTGAACAAGCGGCCGCGGCCGGGGTGCCGGGATCGGTGGCCTTTGAAGAGGCCCGCCGCTATGCGCGTGAGATCGTGCCGGGGTTTTCGGCCACGCTGTATTTCGGTGTGGCGATCAGGCTTGCGCGCGGGCTCAGCCGGATGCTTTACCGGGTGCGGATCGGCAAGGTGGATGCGGCACTTGCCGATATTGATCCCAAGGCCACGGTAATCTTTGTGATAAATCACCGCTCGAACATGGATTATGTTCTGATCACCTGGCTGGTGGCGGGGCGCTCGGCAATTTCCTATGCGGTGGGGGAATGGGCGCGGATTTGGCCGTTAAGCCTGCTGATCCGCGCCATGGGGGCCTATTTCATCCGGCGTGGCAGCCGCAACACCCTCTATCGGCGGGTGCTGGCGCGCTATGTGCAGATGGTGACCGCCGAGGGCCATACGCAGGCGATCTTCCCCGAGGGCGGGCTGTCACTGAACGGGCGGGTGGGTGAGGCGCGGCTGGGGCTGCTGAGTTATATCGTGCAAGGCTATGATCCCTTGGGGCGCGATGTGGTGTTTGTGCCGGTGGGTCTGGCCTATGACCGGGTGCTGGAGGACCGGATCCTGACCGAAACTGACCACGGCGGCCTGCGACGGTTTCGCGGCAAGCCTCTGGCAATCCTTGGTTTCGTCCTGCGCACCCTGTGGCGCAAGCTGCGGGGGCGGTTCAAGGGCTTTGGGACGGCAGCGGCGGGTTTTGGCGCGCCGCTGTCCTTGCGCAAGCTGAAGAAGGCCGAACCATTGGCCAGCCCTGACTTGCTGGCGGCGCATCTGATGGCATCCATCGAGGCGGTGGTGCCGGTGTTGTCGGTGCCTTTGGTGGCGGCGGCATTGCAGGGTAAACCTGCTGACAAGGCAGCACTGTTGCAGGCGATGCGGACTCTGGTAACACGGCTTGAGGCTGCGGGCGCGGTGCTGAAACTGCCACCGCAAGGCATTGAGGCCGCGTTGCAAGAGGGGCTGGCCCCCTTGATCGCGCGCGGGTTGGTTTGGGAAAACCTGTCGATTGCCCCCGATGCGTTGGGGGTGGTGGGTTTTTATGCCGCCTCGGTCTGGCAGCGATTGGGCAATGCCGCAGCGCCGCAGACATAAAATTACAAAACATGCATATTTTACTATTGCATTATTGCGTGCGCGTTGGCTATCAATCGCTCAATAGCCGCACGATTCTGCGTTGCGGCATTGCGTAACCAAGGAGTTTCACCATGGCCCTCGATATTGCCGCCTACGATGCACCGGTGAAAGAGCTGTATGAGGTTGGCGAAATGCCGCCCTTGGGTCATGTGCCCGCAAAAATGTACGCATGGGCCATTCGTCAGGACCGCCACGGCGAGCCCGACACCGCGATGCAGATCGAAGTGGTGGAGACCTGGAAGATCGACAGCAATGAGGTGCTGGTTCTGGTGATGGCCGCGGGAGTCAATTACAACGGGGTCTGGGCGGCGCTGGGCCAGCCGATCAGCCCTTTTGATGGCCATAAAC
>JAGPBG010000176.1 GCA_018063485.1 Cypionkella sp. | reverse complement strand
ACTTGCAACAGCGTTCCAATTAACGTGCTGCTGTCTCTTTGCAAAGCGTCTTTCAACATTCACTCGAAGTCGACCCAAAGGCGATCATCATATGACGCGCGCCGCCTTTTTTTTGTCAAGCTATGCAAGCGGGCCAATCCCCCTGCATCCGGCCAAACTGACCATTTCTTTATTGCATTTCAGCTTGAAATACCGCCTTGATCTATAATATTCACCACTTGGACTGCGGAAGAATGGCAAAGATTGGCGGGCGGCTAAAAGTGTTAAGGCTGCGGCGGCAACTGTCGATCAGAGTGCTTTCCTTGCGCTCGGGCGTTTCACATTCAACGATCTCCCTGATCGAACGTGATCGCGTCAGCCCCTCGCTCGATACGCTTGGCGCTATTCTTGAGGCAATGGGCAGCACCTTGATCGGGTTCTTGTCCGATGAGCCCCAAGGCGCGATCAACCCGTTCTATCGGCTTGCCGATCAACCCGAAATAGGGAACGAAAGCGGGATATCGTATCGGATCATAGGGTTGAACCATCCGAATCGAAGATTCCAATTCCTGAAAGAAAGCTATCAGATTGGTGCCAGTAGCGGCGCGGGGCTTCACCATGAAGCGCAGGAAGCGGGTATCGTGCTATCGGGTCATATAGAAGTTACGGTTGGTGAACGCGTCGCCGTGCTTGGCCCCGGTGATGGCTATTATTTCGACAGCCGTGAGGGGCATAGCTTTCGCAATGTCGGGAAAACCACGGGTGAAATCGTTTCTGCCATCACACCACCCAGCTATTAGCCTTTGGTGGCGGATAGTATATTCATCAAGACCGTCGCATGGTTTGACCCAACAGCCAACAGCACGCTAATCAGGGCCCTATGCTCGGTTTTGAATTTAGGGGGGCGTAGAAATGACCAAGTCAAGAAATCCTGTTTCCGGCGTGACTTTCCTCAAGGCAGCGGGGCGCGACAGTTTGTCCGACTCCTCGACAGTCGAAGCGACGGTTGCCAAGATCCTGTCTGATGTGCGCAACCAGGGCGACGCGGCAGTGCGCGCCTATTCAGTGCAGTTCGACAAAGCCGATCTTGCGCAGTTTGAGGTTACGCAAACCGAGCGTGAAGCGGCGCTGGCCGCACTTGATCCGAAAACCCGCAAGGATACCGAATTTGCCATCGCCAATGTTCGCCGCTTTGCACAGGCACAGCTTGCGACAATTGGCGCGCTCGACGATGTGGAAACCCTGCCCGGCGTGCATATGGGGCATCGCGTTATTCCGATCCAGCGGGTCGGGTGCTATGTGCCCGGCGGGCGCTATCCGCTGCTATCGGCGCCGATCATGACAATTGTGCCGGCACTCGTGGCCGGAGTGGATGAGGTGATCGCCTGCTTGCCGCCAAACGCGCATCCGGCGATGATTGCCGGGTGCCACCTTTCCGGCGCGCACCGCATTTTCCGCATCGGTGGCGCGCAGGCCATTGCCGCCCTTGCCTATGGCACCGAATCCGTGCCCCGCGTTGACAAGATCGTCGGCCCCGGCAATGCCTTTGTGAATGAGGCGAAGCGTCAGGTTTTCGGCCCGGTTGGGATTGATCAACTGGCTGGCCCCTCAGAGATCTATATCCTTGCCGATCACACCGGCGATGCCGAAATGATCGCCACTGACCTGTTGGCGCAGGCAGAGCATGACGTGCGCACCCGTGTCGGGCTGATCACCACCGACGTAACGCTGGGCAAAGCCGTGCTGGCAGAGGTTGAGCGTCAGCTTGCAACCCTTTCCACCGCCGCAACGGCTGGGCAGGCGTGGCGCGACTATGGAGAGATTGCGCTGTGCAAGGACAAGGCCACGATGATCGCCTGTTCCGATTGGATCGCCGCCGAGCATCTTCAGGTTCACACCGCCGATGCGATGGAGTTTGCCAAGGAATTGCGCAATTATGGATCGTTGTTTATCGGCGAGTTGGCCAGCGTGGTCTATTCCGACAAGTGTTCCGGCACCAATCACACGCTGCCCACCATGGCTGCCGGCCGTTATACCGGGGGCCTGTGGGTCGGGGCCTATGTCAAGATCGCAACCCACCAATGGCTTACACCCGAAGGCGTCAGAGCTGTAGCGGGACCGGCCACGCGACAAAGTGCCAGCGAAGGGCTTGAGGGTCACCGTCGCGCAGCGCAGCTTCGCCTGGATCGGTTGCAGGCCAAGAGTTAAGGCACGCCATACTGAAAACAGTCGGCGCGCCCATCGGCGGCAATTGTGTCTGCGCCAGATAGAATTGCTCCGGCGCGCCGTTTGACAAAGGCGGAGGGTTTGGCAGGATTGCGGCCTTTGGGGTCGGGCAGCACGGCGGCAAGACGCGCGGCCTGAGATGGGCTGAGATCGGCGGCATTGACGCCAAAATAGTGCTGTGCGGCGGCTTGCACCCCAAAGATACCATCGCCAAACTCTGCAACATTCAGATAAACCTCAAGAATGCGCTGCTTTGACCAGACCAGCTCGATCGCAGGGGTCAGCATCGCCTCCATTGCCTTTCGCACCCAGGACCGGCCCTGCCAAAGAAACACATTCTTGGCCACTTGCTGCGTCAAGGTCGAGGCCCCGCGATTTGCCCCCTCGGCCGCCGCAAGTTTGATGGCGGCGATGTCAAAGCCCCAGTGCCGGCAGAAATTGGCATCTTCGCCAGCGACAACGGAACGGCCCATGCTGGGGGCAATATTTTCCCAAGACGTCCAGTCTTTTGATATACCGCCCAAGCGCCAGGCTTCGGAAAGCTGATAGAGATTGATCGGCGGCGGCAAAAAGCTGAACAGCAGGATCAAAACCGCGTAAAATCCAGCCAAGCCGACCAGCCCGCGCTTTATCCATACCCAGAGTCGCCAACGCCTGGGCGCGGCGCGGCCAACCTGCATCTCAGCGGCGGGTTTCTTTCTGGAACGAGATTTCGGAGTCTGAACCATGCGCGAACATGTCCATGAACTGACAGCCGGGGTCAAGCAGGGATGACTTGAAAAGGCCCCCCATCGGGGGCCTGCTCATTATTCCGCCGGAACCTTTTGCGCCTCGTCAGACAGCGGATAGGGGATCAGTTTCAGCATCTCTTTGGGGCAGATTTGCAGGAAATTGGCCCGCTCGCTGGCCCATTCTGCCAATATGCGCGCGCCATGGCGACTGCCGGTCTCGGCAACATGCCGCTCGATCAACCCGCGCAGTTGCGCCTCCCAATGCGGATGGCTGACAGCGCAGGTGACAACGCCTTCGAGATTGATGAAATCCTCGGCCACGCCCGAAGGATCATAGACATAGGCCATCCCCCCGGTCATCCCCGCGCCGAAATTTGCACCGATCCGTCCCATGATCACCGCCACGCCGCCGGTCATATATTCGCAGCCGTTCGAGCCACAGCCCTCGACCACGACCGACGCCCCCGAGTTGCGCACCGCAAAGCGTTCCCCTGCACGACCAGCGGCGAAAAGATGCCCCGCCGTGGCGCCATAAAGCACGGTGTTGCCGATGATGGTGTTCTCCTCGGCCTTCAGCGGCGATGACATTTGCGGGCGCACAACGATCAGACCACCCGACAGGCCCTTGCCGACATAGTCATTTGCATCGCCCTGCACTTCGATCTTCAAGCCATTCACCGCAAAGGCACCAAGCGACTGCCCGCATGATCCTGTCAGCTTTACCGTCAGGTGATCCGCTTGCAGCCCGTTTTTCATCCCGAACTTGCGCACGATATGGCTTGAGGCACGGGTACCGATGGTGCGGTGGGTGTTCCTGACCGCATAGGAAAGCTGCATCTTCTCGCCCTCCTCAAAGAAACGCGCACCGTCCTTGACGATTTCAGCGTCCAGAGTATCGGGCACCGCATTGCGCGGCTTGGTGCGGTCATAGGTGATTTTCGACGCCCCATCGACGGTAATCAGCAATGGATTCAGATCGAGATCATCCAGATGCGCCGAGCCGCGCGATACCTGGCTAAGCAAATCAGCCCGCCCGATGATTTCATCCATCGAGCGCGCACCGATACTGGCGAGCAACTCGCGCACCTCCTGGGCGTAGAAAGTGATCAAATTGACCACCTTATCGGCGGATCCGGTGAACTTGGCGCGCAATGCCGCATCTTGGGTGCAGACACCTACCGGGCAGGTGTTCGATTGGCACTGGCGTACCATGATGCAGCCCATGGCGATCAGGGCGGCGGTGCCGATGCCGTATTCCTCGGCCCCCATCATCGCGGCCATCACGATATCGCGGCCCGTTCGCAGCCCGCCATCGGTGCGCAGCGTGATCCGCTCACGCAGGTTGTTCATCGACAAGACCTGATGCGCCTCGGTCAAGCCCATTTCCCAAGGCAGGCCTGCGTATTTGATCGAGGTGCCGGGGCTGGCCCCGGTGCCGCCATTATGGCCCGAAATCAAGATGATATCTGCCTTGGCCTTGGCCACACCTGCGGCAATCGTGCCAACACCAGAGGAGGACACCAGCTTTACCGTCACCTTGGCGCGCGAGTTGATCTGTTTCAGGTCATAGATCAGTTGCGCAAGGTCTTCGATGGAATAGATGTCGTGATGCGGCGGTGGCGAGATCAACGTCACCCCCGGCGTGGAATGGCGCAGGCGGGCGATCAGCGCAGTCACCTTCATGCCGGGCAGTTGGCCACCCTCGCCGGGCTTGGCCCCCTGGGCAACCTTGATTTCCAGTTCCTCGCAGGCGTTCAGATATTCCGCCGTCACGCCAAAGCGGCCCGATGCCACCTGCTTGATCTTGGCCGAAGGGTTGTCGCCATTCGGTTCGGGCAGGAAATGCGCAGGGTCTTCGCCGCCCTCGCCGCTGTCGGATTTTGCGCCGATCCGGTTCATGGCGATGTTCAGCGTCTTATGCGCCTCGGGGCTGAGGGCACCCAAGGACATTCCCGGCGTTACAAAGCGTTTGCGGATCGAGGTGATGCTTTCCACCTCTTCGATTGGCACCGGCTTGCCCAGGGGTTTGATATCCAACAGATCGCGGATATGGATTGGCGGATTGGCCCGCATTGCAGCCGAGAATTGCTTCCACAGATCATAGCTGGCGCGATCACAGGCCGATTGCAACATATGCATCGTCTGCGCTTCCCAAGCGTGCTTTTCACCCGAACGCCGCGCCTTGTAAAAGCCGCCAATCGGCAGCACATCCGAGCCACCGCGCCAGCCCTTGGCGTGAACTTCTTCCACCTTTAGCTGGATGCCGTGCAGGCCAATGCCCGAGATACGGCTTTGCATACCTGGGAAATATTCGGCCACCATGGCGCGTGAGAGCCCTACCGCCTCGAAATTCAAGCCGCCGCGATAGGAGGAAATCACCGAAATGCCCATCTTGGACATGATCTTCAACAGGCCCGCGTCCACCGCATCGCCATAGCGACGCATCGCATCGACCAGGCTGCCTTCGACAAGCCCGCGACGGATACGGTCGGCCACGGTGTCTTGCGCGAGATAGGCGTTCACGGTGGTTGCCCCCGCCCCGATCAGCACGGCGAAATAGTGGGGGTC
>JAGPBG010000175.1 GCA_018063485.1 Cypionkella sp. | reverse complement strand
TCTTGAACTTCTTTGGCACCGGGTGCGCCACAAAACCACCCGCCCGCTTTTGCGGACTGAAAACCCGCGCGAGACCCTGCGCACACTTTACCAGGCGCGGGTCCGGCTTTATGAGCAGGCAGACCTCATCGTCGACAGTTCTGCCGATCTGTCGATCGATGATATGGCGCGCCGTGTGGTTGAGGCGCTTTCAACCCGGCCCGATGTGCTTGAAAGGATTTGAACAATGTCGTCTTCCGCCATTGATGTGGTGCCGGTTGAACTTGGCAGCCGCCGCTATGAGGTTCGGATCGGCGATGGCTTGTTGCAAGATGCAGCGCGGCATCTTGCACCGCTGTTGCAACGGCGCAAGGTTGCGGTGATCACCGATGAAACAGTTGCCTCGCGCCATCTCATGACACTGGCGTCGGGTTTTGAGGCTGCGGGAATCACCTTGACCGCACTGACAATTCCCCCAGGTGAAGCAAGCAAGGGCTGGCCGGAACTGGCGCGCTGCGTGGAATGGCTGTTGGAGCAAAAGGTTGAACGGCGCGATCTTGTCATCGCCTTTGGCGGCGGGGTGGTCGGCGATCTGGTCGGATTTGCCGCGGCGATCTTGCGGCGGGGAGTGCGGTTCGCGCAATTGCCGACAACGCTTTTGGCGCAAGTGGACAGTTCTGTCGGAGGCAAGACCGGGATCAATTCAGCCCAAGGCAAGAACCTTGTTGGCGCTTTTCATCAACCCTCGCTGGTTTTGGCCGACATCGGCATGCTCGAAACCCTGCCGCGTCGGGATTTTCTGGCCGGTTATGGTGAAGTGGTCAAATACGGGTTGCTTGGGGACGCGAATTTCTTCGATTGGCTGGAGAAACATGGCCCCGACCTTCGCCTTGGCGACAACGCCTTGCGCCAATATGCCGTTACCCGCTCGGTTCAGATGAAGGCCGAGATTGTGGCGCGGGATGAAACCGAAGAGGGGGATCGCGCGCTTTTGAATCTTGGGCATACGTTTTGTCACGCGCTGGAAAAGGCCACCGGCTATTCGGATCGGCTGTTGCATGGCGAAGGCGTGGCGATTGGCTGCGCCTTGGCGTTCGAATTGTCGCAGCGCCTTGGCCTGTGCCCGCAAGAGACGCCGGGGCGGTTGCGTTCGCATTTGCGCGATATGGGGTGCAAGGTGGATCTTGCCGATATTCCGGGCGAATTGCCGTCGGCCGAGGCTCTGGTTGCGCTGATGGGGCAGGACAAGAAGGTTGTTGATGGCAAATTGCGTTTCATTCTTGCAAATCGCATTGGTCAGGCCTTCGTTGCCAGTGAAGTTCCGCTGGAGATGGTGCGGCAAATCCTTGACGAGGCTTTGGCTGTACGGCGCTGACCGGGCCCGACCTGTCGGCGCTGTGCTTGAAAAAGCCCCGGATTTCGCCTAGCAGGGACAGGCCCAACCCGTCTGGAAATCTGCCATGAATGCCACCGAGATTGCACTTTCATCCTCGCCGCAAGGCATGCTTGCCCGGTTGAGCGGCCTGCTGAACATCGGCGGGCCGCTGATGTGGCTGATTGCGCTGCTGTCTGTCGCCTCGCTGACCTTGATCTTGTGGAAGGCGCTGCATCTGTACCGGATGGGCATCTTTGGCGGCGGGCGACGTTCGGCGCAGGCGCTTGCGTTGTGGCAAGCGGGGCAAGGTCAGGCCGCCATCGCCGCTGTTGCGGGGCGCAAACGTGCGCGGGCAATGGTGGTTTACTGTGCGATGGTGGCCGCGCAAGACGGCAGCCTTGATCAGGCCGATGCCGAGGCCGAAACCGAGCGCGTCGCCCGCAATATTCTGGCGCAGGCGCGCAAGGGCCTGCGAGGGTTGGAGCTTGCCGCTGCAATTGGCCCGCTGCTGGGGCTTTTGGGCACGGTTACCGGTATGATTGCGGCGTTTCAGGGCTTGCAGGCCGCAGGCGCAAGAGCCGACACCGCGACTTTGGCGGGCGGGATCTGGGAGGCGTTGCTGACCACCGCTGCCGGTATGGGTGTGGCGATTCCCGCGATGATTGCGCTGACCTGGTTCGATTCGGTCCTGGACGGTTTGCGCCACGACATGGAAGATGATGCCACGCGGGTGTTCTTGCGCCACGCGCGCAAGCCGCTCTTGCAATCGCTCAGGACTGCGGCCGAATGAAGATCGCCGATCTTCAGACCAAACACCGGCGGCGGGCGAATTTCACGCCGATGATTGACGTGGTGTTTCTGCTGCTGATCTTTTTCATGATGATATCGCGTTTTGGCGGTAGCCACGCGCTACCGCTGGCATTGGCGGGGCAGGGCGGTGCAACCTGGCCCGGTGCGCCGCGCCTGGTAACGGTTGAACAAGATGGCCCGCAGTTGAATGGCAGTCCCGTCGCCTTGCCAGACCTTGCCGCAGCCCTGGTTGCCCTGATGACTGCGCCCGATGACCCTATCGTCTTGCAGCCGGGCGCGGATGTGCCGCTGCAATCCTTGGTTGATGTGATTCAGTCCTTGCGGCAATCGGGCCTTACCCGGCTGGTATTGGTGGAATGATGCGGATTTCAAACCAGATACGCCGCAATACCGGTGAGCCGCTGTTACCGATGATTGATGTGGTTTTCTTTTTGGTGGTTTTCTTCATGTTGACATCGCGGCTGTCCGAGCCAGAACCTTTTGCCGTGATGCCACCCTTGGCCGAAACTGAAGCCGCTGAGGGGGATCTTGCGCTTTATCTTGATGCCCGCGGCAGCTTTGCGACCAAGATGGTCGTCCAGACTGATGCCGACGCGCTCGCTGATCTGGCCGCAGAACGTGCCGGGTTGTGTGCGAAAACTGATTGTGAAGCCACGCCACCGATCTTGCTTTTGCACGCCGATGCCTTGGCCCCGGCAAATCGCGTTGCGCATCTGCTGGCGCAACTGGGTGGCCTTGGGTTTTCTGATGTGCGTCTTGTAACGAGCAAGCCTTGAACCGGGCCATGGAAACCCTTGCCGCGCTGATCGCGGCGCTGTGCCTGCATCTTTCAGCGGCTCTGTTCTTGCCGCAGACGCAGGGCTTTGCTCAGGCGTCGGGTGAAGCCGGCCTTGAACTGGTCTCGGTCATTGGGCCAGACCCGCAGATGGCGGCGTTGATAAAGACGTGGCAACAGCCGCCAGCGACCTCCAGCCTTGCCTCAATTGCGCCCGAGGCACCAAAGATACCGCCAACTCCCCCACCGCCGGTTTTGAATCTGGCCGCGAATTTGATCCCGTCTGCCCCGGTTTTGCCGATGCTGGACGATGCCGATGTGGCCCCACAGGTATCGCAATCCCCGGCACCGCCGGCCGATCCCGAACCCAAGGTCGAAAAGGCACCGCCCAAGGCAAAGAAAACCGCACCGAAGGCGAAGGCCAAGCCCAAAGCGGTCGCGGGGGCCCAAAAGGCCAAAGGGTCGGGCGGTGGGGCAAACGGTGGCAATTCTGGTGGCGCGGCGGCCGCGACATCGGATCAATCCGGCACATCGGCGCAAAAAGCCGAGTGGGGGGCAGCGATCCGCGCGCGGATCGAGCGCCGGAAAACCTATCCGGCCGCAGCCGACGGGGCAAAAGGCAAGGTGGTCTTGCGGCTGCGCGTTGCTGCCGACGGTCGACTGGTTAAGGTCGCAGTTGCCCAATCCTCTGGCAACACCGCATTGGACAACGCGGCTTTGTCCGCCGTCAGATCCGCCGGCCGATTTCCCAAGGCCCCCAAGGGCATAGCGATCGAGACCGGTTTCACTCTGCCGATGGCGTTCAAGCCCTGAGCAAGTCGGCATCAATAGGACGGGCCGCCCACAAAATCGACCTCTTTCGTCACAGGGCCAGAGGTATTTCTGGTTTGGCGCGAGGTTTTGCGGTTCTCGTTGGCGATATGGATATCCAATCGCCAGCAAGGGTTTTGCCAATATGAAATAAACCGGTCGGATCGGGGAAGAAACTCAATTATTCGCTTGCATAATTGCTTGCCGACCCGTCACATGACTCAAATGACAACGGCAGGAACCACATGCCGAAACAGGGAAATGATGGGGCACGCCCCATAGCGATCAAGGTCGCGGATCTGCACAAATCTTTCGGCACGCATGAGGTGTTGAAGGGTGTTTCACTTACGGCCCGAGAAGGCGATGTCGTCGCCATCATCGGCGGCTCGGGGTCGGGCAAATCAACCATGCTGCGCTGTATCAATTTCCTGGAAACGCCTTCGGTCGGGCAAATCGAAATTGGCGGCGAAGCAGTGGCGATGCGGCCCGATGGCGGGCCATCGGACCGCAGGCAGATTGAACGGTTGCGCCAAAGCCTTGGCATGGTGTTCCAGAGTTTCAATCTGTGGACGCATAAAACGGTTCTGGAAAACCTGATCGAAGTTCCGGTCCATGTGCTGAAAACCCCACGCGCAGACGCGGAGGCGCGCGCCCGGAAACTCCTGGCTCGTGTTGGTCTTGCGGAAAAGGAAGGGGCCTTTCCCGCCTTCATGTCGGGAGGCCAGCAACAACGCGCCGCCATCGCGCGGGCTTTGTGCATGGAACCCAAGGCCATGCTGTTTGATGAGCCCACCTCGGCGCTTGACCCGGAACTGGTTGGCGAGGTGCTGCAAGTCATCCGGGCCCTGGCGGATGAGGGGCGCACCATGATCCTTGTCACCCATGAAATGAAATTCGCGCGCGAGGTCGCGTCTCATGTGATCTATCTCCACAACGGAGTGATCGAAGAGGAAGGCCCGCCCGATGCGCTGTTCGGCAATCCGAAATCGGAGCGGCTGCAACAGTTCCTGAAAACCGTGAGTTAACACGGGAACCCAAATCTTACAGAGAGGATAAAAAATGAAGAAACTTGCTATCACCGTCGCCGCAGCCATGTTGGCCGGCACCGCCGCGATGGCCGAACAGGTCAAGGTTGGCATCGCGGCCGAAGCCTATCCGCCCTTCGCCTCTCCTGATGCGGCGGGAAATTGGACCGGCTGGGAAATTGATTTCATCAACGCCCTCTGCAAGGCCGAGGAAATGGATTGCGTGATCACCCCGGTGGCTTGGGATGGCATCATTCCCGCGCTGACCTCGGGCCAGATTGATACCATCATGGCGTCGATGTCGATCACGGAAGAGCGTCAGAAAACCATTGATTTCTCGGACAAATATTACAACACCCCGGCCTATGTCGTGGGCACCAAGGGCGTCGAGATGGCTCCAACCGCCGAAGGCCTGGCGGGCAAGATCATTGGTGTGCAATCCTCAACCACCCATGAGGCCTATGTGCAAAAGCACTTCGCACCGACGGCCGCTGAAGTGAAGATCTACCAGACACAGGATGAAGTTAACCAGGATCTTGCTGCTGGCCGGATTGATGCGATGCAAGCCGACAGCATTGCAATGGATGCTTTCCTTGCCTCTGATGTTGGAAAGGCCTGCTGTGATCTGAAAGGGGCTGCGGCCAGTGACCCCGATATCCTTGGCAAGGGTGTTGGCGCTGGCGTGCGCAAAGGCGATGATGCGCTGATGGCGAAGATCAACGACGGGATCAAGAAAATC
>JAGPBG010000174.1 GCA_018063485.1 Cypionkella sp. | reverse complement strand
GTCTTGGGGCCGGTGGTCCCAAAAGCCCGATGCTGGCAGCGGCGGCAAATCTGCTGATCCTGTTTGGCCGTTTGCGCACCCAGATGGTCGAAATGGAAGCCGTTCCGCTGATGGAATATGTCACCCGCGAGATCGAGGGCTTCGAGAAGAACTGCCTTGAAGCGGGCATTGACGCCCATGAAACCCAAGTGGCGAAATATCTGCTGTGCGGCACCGCCGATGACATTGTGCAAAATATCCCCGGCACCGATCGCCATATCTGGATTCAATATTCAATGGTGGCGCGGTTCTTCAACCGCCGCACCTCGGGCGTGGGGTTTTTCCAGGAGGTGGAAAAGGCGCTGCAAGCGCCCGCGCAACGATTTCAACTTCTGGAACTGGCGCTGACTTGCCTGTCGCTGGGTTTCGAGGGCCAGTATCGTTCGGCCCCCAATGGCGCGGTGGAACTGTCGCGCATCCGCTCGATGATCTACCAGTCCCTGCGCCGGGTGAAAAATCGCCCTGATGACGATATT
Organism: Cypionkella sp.; assembly: GCA_018063485.1. Classification (GTDB taxonomy): domain Bacteria; phylum Pseudomonadota; class Alphaproteobacteria; order Rhodobacterales; family Rhodobacteraceae; genus CBDUEF01. Next base: position 5,016 of record JAGPBG010000174.1, on the reverse strand, counting down.
TCTCCGCATTGGCAGCCGGTTATGCTGGGCGGTCGCCGCCGCTTTGGCGGCACCCCGATGTGGGTGGTCGCCTCGGGGCTGGGTCTGGTTCTGCTTGGGGCCTATCTCGGCCTTTCGATGATGATTTCGGGCGAAGGCAGCATGGTCAGCCAACGCCTTCTGACCATTACACCGCAAACCCCGGTCGATCTGGTGCGCGCTGCGGCCTTTACCCCGCTGGCAGTCGACACGGTGGCTCTGACCAAGACAGATCAGCTTGACCGTATTCGCGAGGCCATGAAGGACGATATCGACTCGAAGTTGGTCGAGGTCGATGTGGCCGGTGATTTCATCTATATCCGCGTCAACAACGTCGCCCTTTTCGCCAGTGGCAAGGCCGACACCAAGCCCGAATTCAATGATCTTGGCACCCGCATCTCGGCGGTGCTGAACAAGGAACCGGGGCCAATCCTGATAGACGGCTATACCGATAACGTGCCGATGAGTGGGCGCGGGCGGTTCAAGAACAACCATGATCTGTCGCAGGCCCGTGCCGATGCGGTGATGAAGGTTCTTGCGGCCAAAATCGACGACAACACCCGTTTCCAGGTTGAGGGCAAGGGCGAGGCCAACCCGATTGGCGACAATGCCACTGATGACGGGCGCGCGGCCAACCGGCGGGTTGAGATCATGATCAAGCGGGAAGAGACGCTGCAATGAAATGGGTGAAACGCGCGCTGATCCTTTTCGGCTTTCTGGCCTATTCGGCGGTGGTCTGGTTTGCGGGCCCCTTGATCGGCTTTGGCGACAGCCACCCGTTTGATGCGGTTTGGGTGCGGTTGCTGCTGATCGGCATCTTGCTGCTGATCCTGATCATCTGGGGCGTGATTGCGCTGTTGCGGCGCAGGCGCGGGCAGGCGGCGCTGGAAAAGGCGCTGGTGGTGGATACCTCGCCCACCGGTGACGGCAAGGAACTGGCCAGCCGGATGCAGGCGGCTTTGGCGACGCTGAAAAAATCGGGTAATTCCAAGACCTATCTTTACGATATGCCCTGGTATGTGATCATCGGCCCACCGGGGTCGGGCAAGACCACGGCACTGGTGAATTCCGAGATCAAGTTTCCGCTGTCGGGTCTCAATCAAGGCGGCTTGCAAGGCTTTGGCGGCACCCGCTATTGCGATTGGTGGTTTGCCGAAGACGCCATCCTGATCGACACCGCAGGCCGCTATACCACCCACGACAGCGACTCCGGGGCCGATTCAGCCTCATGGGCGGCGTTCCTGAACCTCTTGAAACGCAACCGCCCGAAACAGCCGATAAACGGCGTCATTCTGGCGTTTTCCGTGTCGGATCTGATGAACGCCACGCCCGAGGTGATTGCCGCCCATGCCGAAACCGTGCGCGCGCGTCTGGCGGAAATCCATGAGACGTTGAAGGTGGATTTCCCGGTCTATGTGATGTTTACCAAGGCCGATCTGATCGCAGGTTTCCGCGAGTATTTCAGTTCCTTTTCGGCCAGCAGGCGCAAGATGGTCTGGGGAGCGACATTCCAGACCGAGAACCGCAAAGAGCAAACCTATGATCGCGTTGGCCCCGAGTTTGACCAACTGGTCGCGCGCCTTTCCGATGAGGTGATCGACCGTTTGTCCGAAGAACCTGACGGCGTGAACCGGATCGCGATTTTCGGCCTGCCGGGGCAAATGGCGCTGCTCAAGGATGAGATCGAGAGTTTCCTGCGGCAGGTGTTTGAACCCACTCGCTATAAAACCAGCGCCATCTTGCGCGGATTTTATTTCAGTTCCGGCACTCAGGAAGGCACGCCGATTGATCAGGTTCTGGGCGCGATGAGCCGCAGTTTTGGCGGCGACGCGGCGGGTCTGATGTCGGGCAAGGGCAAGAGTTTCTTCCTGCATGATCTTCTGACCAAGGTGATTTTTGGCGAACAGGGCTGGGTCAGCTATGATCGCAAGGCAGTGCGTCGCTCCTCGGTGCGGCGGATCGCCACCACCAGCGCCTTGGTCTTGGCTTCGGTTGCGATGCTTGCTGCCTGGACCTTCAGCTATTTCAACAACCGCGCGCTGGTGGATTCAGCACAGGCGGCAATGGCGGACTATGAGCTGGCGGCCACCACCGATTTGCAGGCGGTTGAGGTCAAAGACACCGATTTCATGCGTGTTGGCAATGAGTTGCAGCTTTTGCGCACCATGCCATCGGGCTATGAAAGCCCCGAAGAAGAAACCAGCGATTGGTCACGCGGCTTTGGCCTGTCGCAGCAGGGCGCCATCCGGCAGGCCTCACGAGATGCCTATGCCCAAGGGCTTGAGCGGCTGTTCCGCCCGCGTCTGGTGTTGCGCGTGGAAGAGCAGTTGCAGCAGTTCGTCTTGGCCAATGAGACATTGGCGATTTATGAAACGCTGAAGGTTTACAAACTCTTGGGCGGCGCTGCCCCCGCGCCGCAAGATGATCTGGTGCGGGCTTGGTTCCGGCAGGATTGGGAGCAGGTGATGTTCCCCGGTATCACTCAGGAACCGGCGCGGCAGATGTTGGAAAACCACCTTCAGGCGATGCTGGAACTGGACGACACCACCTCGCCGCAGGTGACGTTGAGCGCCGATCTTGTGGACAAGGCCGAGATCATTCTGGCGCGGATGAGCGTGGCTGATCAGGCCTATTCGCTGATCGTCGCAACGGCGCCCTTCTCGGGGCTGGCCGATTTCAATCTGGTCGAGGCCGCCGGACCGGATTCGCGTCTGGTGTTTGAAACCATTGACGGCAGCGATCTGGGCAATCTGACGATCCCCGCGCTTTATACCTATGCCGGATTCCATGAGTTCTTTCTGGATCAGTTGGGCGAAGTGGCCCGCAAGCTGGAGAACGAACAATGGGTGATGGGCGATCAGGCGGCGGCGGCCAAAATCTCCGAACAGCTTGATCGGCTGGGGCCGGAATTGCTGCGCCGCTACCGCGAGGATTTTCTGGCGGCTTGGGAGGCGGTGCTGAGCAATATCAGACTTGCGCCGATGGCGGCAGACAAACCCGCCTATCAGGCGCTCTCGGCGGCCTCGTCGCCCGCCACCTCGCCGATCCTGAAACTGGTGGAGGGCATCACGGCGCAAACCAGATTGACCGAGGCCCCGCAAGGCGTTGCCGATCAGCCGGGAGTGGACGCCGAGGCGGCAGGCAAGGCCTTGGGCGCGGCGGGTGATCTTTTGAACGAACGCCTGTTGCAGCGCACTTCCGGCCTGAAACGGATCGGGCTCGATCTGGCACTGGCGGCGGGCAAGTCGCAAAAGCGCGCCGGTGTTGCCGGTTCAGCGGGCGAGCCGGTGATCCCCGGCGCGGATATCGAGGTGCAATTTGCCGAATACCACGCTTTGCTTGAAGGGACTCCGGGGCAACGCCCGATTGATGCGCTGCTGGCAAGCCTTGGCTCGATCCAGCAGGGGTTGGTGATTGCAGCAGGCTTCAATCAGGCAGAGGCTGCGGCACAAATGCCAGCGCTGATCGGGCAATTGCGCACGGCGGCGTCGCGCTTGCCGCCCGAGTTGAGCCGGATGGTCTCCGAGGCGGTGGATGATTTCGAAGGCAGTGCAGCCTCATCCACCATCGCGCAGATCAATGCGGAATTGACGACGCAGGTGGTGGCCTCTTGCGAAAACATCGTGTCGAACCGCTATCCTTTTGCCAACAGCCCAACGCGGCAGGTGCCTTTGTCGGAATTTGCGCAACTCTTCGCGCCCGATGGGATTCTGGACCGGTTTTTCAACGCCAATCTGGCGGTGCATGCCAACATGGGCGCGGGAGACTGGACCTGGCGCGAAGACAGCCCGCTGGCGGGCAAGATGTCCTTGCAGACCTTGCGCCAGTTCCAGCGCGCGGCGCGCATCCGCGATGCGTTCTTCCCCGGTCGCAGCCCGACAGTGGCACTTGAGGTGACGGTCAATCAGACTGCCGCGCATGACCGCATCAAACAATCGGTGCTGGTGGTTGATGATCAACCGATCCAGATGCGCCAGGCGGGCAATTCGCCGGTGACGATCACTTGGCCGGGGGCGGGCAGCAATACCTCGTTGCAGCTTCTGCCCGAGATGAACAATCGCCAGAGCCAGGTGCTGTTCCAAGGGCCCTGGGCCTTCATGCAGTTTCTGCGCGCCGGCAATCCGCGTCAGGTTGGGGATGTGATGCAGGTCAGCTATGTAATCGGCGGGCGCAACATCACCTATGAAATCCGCGTCAATTCGCTGGTCAACCCGTTCAATTTGTCAGAGCTGCGCGAATTCCGCTGCCCGACGGGGCTTTGATCATGGCGCTCGCTGTTTACGGCAAACATCCGGCGAAGGGCGATTTTGTTGAACAGGGCGTGCCCGCCAATCTGAGGCCGCAGCTTGAGGCCTGGCTGGATCAGGTGCTGGCCGAGGCCAGACACGGCCTTGGCGAGACTTGGGAAAGCGTCTGGCGTGGCGCGCGGCCGGTCCGGTTCTGGCTGGGCGAGGCGATCTGGGGCGAGCGGGTTTGCGGTGTTCTTGTGGCCAGCCTCGACAAGGTGGGCCGCCGGTTTCCCTTGGTGATTTTCGCCTATGGCGAGGATGTGCCCTCACCGGTGGTTGCGCCGGATCAGGGGTGGTATGCCGCACTTGAGGCGCATTTGCGGCAAGTGGTGAGGGTGCCGGCGTTCGAGGCTCCGGCGGATCTGCTGATCGGCGTGCCTTTGGTTCTGGCTGGGGCAATCGCCCCCGCTCCGCAGGATTTCTGGGCGGTGCGGCCGGGCGAGGATGCGGCGGGCCTCTGGGCCGATGTGGGTCTTGTCGACCACAGCCGCGCCAGCCTTGCCCGCAGCTATTGGTGGGCGGTGGGCGATGCAGCTTTGGCCGAACCCGATGCGGCAGAGCCTGCGAAAACGCCGGACGCCAAGTGCTGTGAAGATCCCGAATTGCGGGGCGCTGTCAAAGTGGAGCCCATTGAAAAGCCTCCCGCTCGGGAATCGCCCCAGGATGACGATTCACCTTTCGCCACGGGCGCGGATGGGCCTGCCCTGTT
>JAGPBG010000173.1 GCA_018063485.1 Cypionkella sp. | reverse complement strand
CTGAACCTTGGCGCGAACAAGGATTCGGCGGACAAGGCCGCAGATTTTGCGCAGGTGTTGGCGCTGTGTGGGCCTTATGTCGATTTCGCGACGGTGAATGTGTCCTCTCCCAATACCGAAAAGCTGCGCGATTTGCAGGGGCGGGCGGCGCTGACGGCGCTGTTGGCCGGGGTGATGGAGGTGCGGGCGGGGCTGGCGCGTCCGATCCCGATATTCTTGAAGATCGCGCCGGATTTGACCGGTGACGAGATTGCCGAAATTGCCGAAGTGGCGGTGCAGTCGGGATTGTCGGGCATTGTCGCCACCAATACCACGCTGTCACGAGAAGGTTTGAAAAGTGTTCATGCCGGGCAGACAGGCGGGCTTTCTGGCGCACCTTTGTTCGAAAAGTCTACGCGTGTGTTGGCGCTCCTGTCGCAGGCAACCGAGGGCAAGCTGCCGTTGATCGGAGTTGGCGGGATCAGCTCGCCTTTGCAGGCCTATGCCAAGATCAAGGCCGGGGCCTCGGCAGTGCAGGTCTATTCCGCGATGGTCTATCAAGGATTGTCGCTGGCGGCAGAGCTTGCGCGCGGGGTGGATCGCTTGCTGGCGGCGGATGGTCATGCAAACGTGGCGGCTGCGGTTGGAACAGGGCGCGGTGCATGGCTGTGATCTTTCGTGATGCGATTCGGGCGGATGTGCCGGCGATCATGAACTTGCTGATGGATGATCTGTTGGGCGCCGCGCGTGAAGGCGCGCCGATCGAGGTCTATCTGGCGGCCTATGAAGATATTGCCGCCACGCCCACGCATCAGTTGATTGTGGGCGAGCAGGCCGGGGAAATTGTCGCCTGTTGCCAGCTTACCCTGCTTTACGGCTTGTCGCGCAAGGGCGGGCGGCGGGCTTTGGTCGAGGCGGTGCGGGTGGCCCCGCAATTGCGCAGCCATGGCATTGGTGCGGCCCTGATGGCGGAATGTGAGAACCGCGCGCGGGCGGCGGGCGCAAGTGTGATCCAGTTGACCACCGACAAATCGCGGCTGCGCGCGCATGCGTTTTACGAGCGGCTGGGCTATGTCGCCAGCCATATGGGCTATAAAAAGCCGCTCTGACCCAAGCCTTTGCCGCAGGCCCCCCTTTTCCCGGCCCGGCAAGGGCGCTACACCTGCCAGGACGCAGGGGAGATCAGCGATGGATGACCGTATCAACAGCTTTATGACCGGGCCGGACGAGCAGGGCCGTTTCGGCCTGTTCGGTGGGCGCTTTGTGTCGGAAACCCTGATGCCGCTGATCCTTGATCTTGAGGCGCGCTATGAATTCGCCAAGACCGATCCGGCGTTCTGGGCCGAGATGGACTATCTGTGGAAGCACTATGTCGGCCGCCCCTCGCCTTTGTATTATGCAGAACGGCTGACCAAGCATCTTGGCGGTGCCAAGGTCTATATGAAGCGCGACGAGTTGAACCACACCGGCGCTCATAAGATCAACAACGTGCTGGGGCAGATTATCCTCGCGCGCCGCATGGGCAAGACAAGGATCATCGCGGAAACCGGCGCGGGGCAGCATGGCGTTGCCACGGCAACGGTTTGTGCAAAATTCGGGCTGAAATGCGTGGTCTATATGGGCGCGCATGATGTTGAACGCCAAGCGCCGAACGTGTTTCGGATGCGGCTGTTGGGGGCCGAGGTGATCCCGGTTACCAGTGGTCGCGGCACTTTGAAAGATGCGATGAATGACGCTTTGCGCGATTGGGTGACCAATGTGCGCGATACGTTTTATTGCATCGGCACGGTGGCAGGCCCACATCCCTATCCGGCAATGGTGCGCGATTTCCAAAGCATCATCGGCAAGGAGGTGCGCTGGCAGTTGGCCGAACAAGAGGGCGAGGGCCGTCTGCCCGATACACTGATCGCGGCCATCGGTGGCGGCTCGAATGCCATGGGGCTGTTTTACCCCTTCCTTGATGATCCATCGGTGAACATCATCGGGGTTGAAGCCGGCGGCAAGGGTGTGGATGAGCGGATGCAGCATTGTGCCAGCCTGACGGGCGGCAGGCCCGGCGTGTTGCACGGCAACCGCACTTACCTGCTGCAAGACCCGAATGGGCAGATTCTGGAAGGCTTCTCGATCTCGGCAGGCCTTGATTACCCCGGTATTGGCCCCGAGCATTCCTGGCTGCACGACACCGGCCGTGCGCAATATGTCAGCATCACCGATGCCGAGGCGCTGGAGGCGTTTCAGCTTTCCTGTGCTTTGGAAGGGATCATCCCGGCGCTGGAACCCAGCCATGCCTTGGCCCATGTGATGAAAATCGCCCCTGAATTGCCGCCCGAGCATATCATCGTGATGAACATGTGTGGGCGTGGCGATAAGGACATCTTCACCGTGGCCAAGCATCTGGGCTTTGACATGAAGATCTGAGACAGGAAGATCTGAAGCCGTTGCTGAAATGCACCCGGTTTGGAATCGGGCATTATCACAATGGCATCAGATCGAGCTGGGCGCGCCCCCTTCAAAGCGGTTTCCCTTGCTGTAATCACAGGGCGATTCCTGCATTTGCAGATGCAGCGCGCTGCCCGTGTAAGGATGCGCCCGCGCGACGTCTTCGTCAAACTCGATCCCCAATCCGGGGCCTTCGGGTGGCAGGATATAGCCATCCTCCCATGTGATCGAGTTCTTGATCAGCTTCATGTGGAAAGCCCCGCCGGTCTGGATGGTTTCGCAGATCAGCAGGTTCGGGATTGCCACCGACAGATGGATATTTGCCGCCCATTCCACCGGGCCTGCATAAAGATGCGGGGCCATTTCGGCGTTGTAAATCTCGGCAATGGCGGCGATTTTCTTGGCCTCCCAGATACCGCCAACCCGGCCCAAGGCGGGTTGCAGGATTTTCACCCCGCCGGCGCGCAAGAGCATCCCGAATTCGGTTTTCGTGGTCAGCCGCTCGCCCGTGGCCAAGGGAATACGCACCGAACGCGCCACCTCGGCAAATTCCAGAAGGTTGTCCGGCGGGATCGGCTCTTCATACCACAAGGGGTTATAAGGCTCCAGCGCCTGGCCCATGCGGATAGCACCTGGGGTGGTGAATTGGCCATGGGTGCCGAACAAAAGATCGGCCTTGTCGCCCACCGCTTCCCGGATCGCTTTGCAAAAGGCCACCGAGCGGGTGATGTCACTCATCGCCGGTTCATGGCCGCCCCGAATGGTATAGGGGCCGGCGGGGTCGAATTTTACCGCGGTAAAGCCCTGCTTGACGCATTTCGCCGCGGCCTCGGCGGTCAGATCGGGGTTGACCCAAAAATCCGCCGATTCCTTGCCCGGATCGGGATAGATATAGGTGTAGGACCGCACCCGCTGGTTCATCTTGCCACCGATCAGCGCCCATACCGGCCGGTTGCGCGCCTTGCCCAGGATATCCCAACAGGCGATTTCCAACCCCGAAAAAGCCCCCATCACGGTGGGATCAGGACGCTGGGTAAAGCCCGAGGAATAGACGCGACGATACATCAATTCGATGTTCTCGGGGCTTTCGCCCTGCATATGACGCTCGAACACATCTTCGATCACCGCGCGCATCGCCTTGGGGCCAACGGTCGAGGCATAGCATTCGCCGTAGCCTACGATGCCGTCATTGGTGGTGATCTTGGTGAAAATCCAATAGCGCCCACCCCAGCCCGGCGCAGGCGGTGCGACAACGAAAATCTCAAGGTCTTGCAGTTTCATGGCGGGCCTCCGGAGATCAGGGTAGGGGCACCGAGGACGGCTTTTCGCGCGTTCCGGCGACAAAGATAAGCACAACAGCGACCATGATTGTCGCAGACAGGATGAACGGCGCGCCCGGCCAATAGATCGGCGTGCGGGGCGAGGTGAAGTAATCAAAGATCAGCGTCATCACCAAGGGCGACAGGATCATCGCCAGCGCATTGAGCGAGGAGTTGATGCCCTGCAATTCGCCTTGTTGATCCTCGGGCGTGGCGCGCGACATCATCGCTTGCAGCGCCGGGCCCGCCAGCCCGCCCAAAGCCGTGGCAGGGGTCAGCGCCAGCGCCCAAAACCCCGAGGTCAGCACGCCAAACAGGCCATAATTGGCCACCTCGACCACCATGCCAACGGTGGCGGTATTGCGCTCTCCCATGCGTTTGATGGCAGGGCCAACCAAGAACGCCTGAGCGGCAGCCATGGTCAGGCCAAAGAGCGCCAATGAGATTCCGATCCATGTCGCATCCCAGCCAAAGGCGGCCTTGCCATAATAAGACCAGATCGCGGGCCAGACGTTGAAGGTCAGCGCATAAAGGAACATCACCATCAAAAGCGTACGCAGGCCGGGCAGATTGCGGATCGCTGCGAAAGACGACAACGGATTCGCGCGTTTGAAGGAAAACGCGCGACGTTTCGAGAGCGCAAGGCTTTCGGGCAGCACGATCAGACCCAGCACCAGATTGCAAGCGGCCATGACGGCGGCCACCCAGAACGGCGCGCGGGTGTCGATCCCCGCCACCAGCCCGCCAATCATCGGGCCGGCAACAAAGCCGATGCCAAAGGCCGCCCCGACAAGACCGAACCGCTTGGCGCGCTCGTCCGGCGTCGAGATATCGGCGATATAGGCACTGGCGGTGGAATGGGTGGCCGATGCCATCCCCGCCACGATCCGCGCGATCAGCAGCAGCGTCACCGTATGCGCCAGCGCCATGGCGATATAATCGGCCACCATCACCACCAACGAGGTGATCAGGATCGGTCTGCGCCCATAGCTGTCGGACAGATTGCCCACCAGCGGCCCGCAAATGAACTGCATCACCGCAAAGGATGAGGCCAGAACCCCACCCCACAGCGCCGCCTCGCCCAGCGTGCCGTGCGTCACCTCTTCCATCAGATCGGGCATGACCGGAAAGATCAGCCCGATGCCGATGGCATCAAGTGCCACGGTCACGATGATGAAGGTCAGCGCAAGCGGGGAGGTGCGGTCGGTCATATGAAACTCGCGGCAAAGAGCGGCAACCTAGCTGCCGTCACCGTTCTGTCAATGCCCGATGTCGGTCAGAAACTGGTTCAGCAGGGCGGCATATTCGGCAGGCTTCTCGACAAACGGCAAATGCCCCGCAGCGCGCATCAGGGCAAAGCGGTGACCCCGAATCAAGTTGGCGGTTTCGCGCACAAGGTCAGGCGGGGTGGTGCCATCATTCGCCCCTGCTATCATCAGCGTCGGCAGGGTCAGTGTGGCGGTGGTGGTGTAGAAATCGGTCCCGGCAAGCGCATGGGCACAGCCAATCCAGCCCTCGGGATTGGTGGTTGTCAGCATCTCGCGGATGCGCGGCATCCCCGGCACGGTCTGCCAATTGCGCCCGAACATCCGCTCCATCGCGCCGGGGGCGTAATCGGCAAGGCCGGTCGCGCGCACCTCGGCAATGCGGGTCTGCCACATCTCTGCCGAGCCGATCTTGGCGGCGGTGTTCGACAGCACCAGTGCCCGCACCAGATCCAGCCGTTTTACCGCCAGCCCCTGCGCCACCATGCCGCCCAGCGAAACCCCCAGCACCACGGCATCTGACAGGGCGAA
>JAGPBG010000172.1 GCA_018063485.1 Cypionkella sp. | reverse complement strand
CAGCGAGGAAAAGTTGGTGCCGGTGCCGGAACCGTATTTGAACAGGCGCGCCTCGCGCACCCAGAGATCCATGATGCCACCATCACCGACCAGATCATCCTTGACCGATTGGATGAAACAGGCGTGTGGCTGCGGATGCTCATAGGCGGAGGAGGATTTGGTCAGCTTGCCCGACTCGTGATCGACGTAGAAATGGCCCTGCGACGGGCCGTCGATGCCATAAGCCCAATGCAACCCGGTGTTGAACCATTGCGGCGAGTTCGGGGCGGCCATCTGGCGCGCCAGCATGAAGCGCATCTCGTCATAATAGGCGCGGGCGTCGGATTCCGTGGTGAAATAGCCACCTTTCCAGCCCCAATAGGCCCAGGCACCAGCCAAGCGGTCAAACACCTGTCTGGCCGAGGTTTCGCCGACCAGACGCTCTTCTTGCGGCAGCTTGGCCAAGGCGACGTCATCAGGCACCGAGCGCCACAGGAACTCCGGCATTCCCTTTTCACGAATCTTTTTAAGAACGGCAGGGATTCCGGCCTTGCGGAAATACTTCTGCGCCAGAACATCCGACGCCACCTGGCTCCAGCCTTCTGGAACCTCAACCGCTTCATTTCGAAAGACAATCTTGCCATCGGGGTTGCGAATTTCCGAGGCGGTCACGGCAAAAGCCATTGCGCCATAGGCACCGGTGGATTCGGTGGTAAACTTCCGCTCGATCTTCATCTGCCTGTCCCATGTTTGCAGCGGGGTTCTGATTGCCCCCGTCCGGTGTCTTCTGCTGCGCCGACAAGCATATTCGGACGGCGAAACCAGAGAAGGTTTCGCACGGTAAAGCCGGTTAAAGGGCATCTCCGATTTGCTCGCCTGCTGGCCCTGCCCCACCAGTTGTTTGGACAGGGCCAGGTTGCAGCGTCAAACTGATGTATTTCGAAAACGGCGGCAACGTATTTTTTACACTTATACACCATATTATGTGCTTGACGCCCAAGTCCCGTCTAGGGCTTGGATCACGGCGCTGTGAGCGGCCCAACTTCAAGCAGCGTTGAAAGCCCGGCCAAAAGCCAAACAATCGGGCTGCTTTAGCGATAACCGCTCATTTCCCGGGTGAACCTGCTGATTCCAAGAAAACCGCGATCCACTCCTTTGCTGCGTGATATTGGGTGCGACAAAATTGTTTCAGCGCAAAGACATCACCGCATCCTGCATCCTTGATCGTTGCCGACATGCCGACTCGCAAGCAGCGCCAACAAGACTCGCCCCGCTTTGATCATATTATGCGACATTGGGGCAAAACCGCTGGCAGGCCTGCCAATTTTGCCGTAAGGCCGAAAAGGAAAGGTTGCGACGGAGGCCCTATGTCCGACATTATCACGCGCGGCATTGCCAAGGGCCTGCGGATGACCGAGCAGCGCCGCGTCGTTGCACGGGTGATATCGGCTGCCGATGATCATCCTGACGTTGAAGAACTCTATGCCCGCGCAGCGCGTGAAGATCCCAAGATCTCTCTGGCAACGGTCTACCGCACCGTCAAACTTTTTGAGGAATCGGGGTTGCTGGACAAGCTGGAATTCGGCGATGGCCGCGCGCGGTATGAAGATGCCGAGCGGGACCACCATGATCATCTGATTGACGTGAATTCTGGCGAAGTCATTGAATTTGTTGATCCTGATATCGAGGCCCTCCAAGAGCGCATTGCGCACCGGCTGGGCTATCGGCTGATCGGGCACCGGCTGGAATTGCTCGGTGTGCCGATGAAGAAAAGCTGAGATGCCCGCCGATAACTTGCGCGGAATCTTGCTGATGCTGGCCTCTATGGCGCTGTTCGGCATCGAAGACATGTTCTTGAAAATGGCCACCGCTGGCCTGCCAACGGGGCAGATCATCTTTGTTTCCGGGGCTTTGGGCTTGCCGGTATTTCTGATCTTGGCCTGGCGGCAGAAACAGAAAGTCTGGACCCGATCGGCACTGCACAAGGCGGTGATTGCGCGCAACATCGGCGAAATGCTGGCCTCTATCGCCTATATTACTGCCTTGGCGACGGTGCCGCTGGCCACGGTTTCCGCCGTGTTGCAAGCCCTGCCTTTGGCGGTGACCATGGCTGCTGCCCTGTTCATGCAAGAGCAGGTGGGTTGGCGGCGATGGGTGGCGATTTGCGTGGGTTTCTCGGGGGTTATACTGGTGATCCGCCCCGGAATGGACGGATTCAAAGCCGAGGCCCTATGGGTGTTGATCTCGGTGGCCGCGCTGGTTTTACGTGATCTCTCATCAAGAGCGATCCCCAAGGAATATTCGACAACGCAGATTTCAGCCTGGGGGCTGATGGCAATCACATTGTTGGGAGCGATGATGATGGTTCGGGGTGGCGCGGTGGTGCCCAACGCTGAGCAATCGGGAATCCTGGTGGCGGCGGCCCTGTTTGGCACCTCTGGATATGCGGCGATTGTAGCGGCCAGCCGCACCGGTGAGGTTTCGGTGGTGGCACCGTTTCGCTATGCGCGGCTGATTTTTGCCATCGTGATCGGGGTGATGGTGTTCAGCGAAAGCCTTGATATCCCGACAATAATCGGCTCCGGCCTGATCATCGGATCCGGGCTTTATTCCTTTACCCGCGAGCGGATGCGCAAGCGCGCCCTTTCCTTGCGGTCGGCGGCAGGATAAAAGCCGCCTATAGCATTTACCCGATCATGGAGCGCCTGACATGAGCACGATCATTGATATTCACGCCCGCGAAATCCTGGACAGCCGGGGCAATCCGACGGTTGAGGTCGATGTGCTGCTGGAAAGCGGAGCCATGGGCCGCGCGGCGGTGCCGTCGGGGGCCTCGACCGGGGCGCATGAAGCCAATGAGAGGCGCGATGGCGATAAATCGCGCTATATGGGCAAGGGTGTGCTGGAGGCCGTGGCGGCGGTAAATGGCGAAATTGCTGAGGAAATCGTTGGGTTTGACGCCACCGAACAGGTGGGTATCGACCGCACCATGATCGAGTTGGACGGTACGCCAAACAAGTCACGACTGGGGGCAAATGCCATTCTGGGCGTGTCTTTGGCGGTAGCGAAGGCGGCGGCCGATTTCACCGGGCAGCCGTTGTATCGCTATGTCGGCGGCACTTCGGCGCGGGTGTTGCCGGTGCCGATGATGAACATCATCAATGGCGGCGAACATGCTGATAATCCTATTGATATTCAGGAATTCATGATCATGCCGGTGGGGGCTGCAAACATCCGCGACGCCATTCGGATGGGATCAGAGGTGTTCCACACCCTGAAGAAAGAGCTTTCGGCGGCAGGGCATAACACCAATGTCGGCGATGAGGGCGGCTTTGCGCCGAACCTCAATTCCGCCCGCGATGCACTTGATTTCATACTTAAATCCATCGCCAAAGCCGGCTACAGGGCGGGCGAGGATATCTTTCTGGCACTCGATTGTGCGGCCACAGAATATTTCAAGGGCGGCAAATATGAGATGAAAGGCGAGGGCAAGTCGCTTTCCATCGAGCAGAATGTCGATTTTCTGGCTGCATTGGCTGCAGATTATCCGATCATCTCGATCGAGGATGGCTGTTCAGAGGATGACTGGGCCGGTTGGAAGCTGTTGACAGACCGGCTGGGCAGTAAGGTGCAATTGGTGGGAGATGATCTGTTCGTCACCAATCCGCGCCGCCTTTCTGAAGGTATTTCAAAAGGTTGTGCTAACTCGATGCTGGTCAAGGTCAACCAGATCGGCACCCTGACCGAGACTTTGCAGGCCGTCGATATGGCGCACCGAGCGCGCTACAGCAATGTGATGTCGCATCGTTCGGGTGAGACCGAGGACAGCACAATTGCCGATCTGGCGGTAGCCACCAATTGCGGGCAGATCAAGACCGGGTCTTTGTCGCGGTCGGACCGGTTGGCGAAATACAACCAGTTGATCCGAATTGAAGAGATGCTGGGCGAGACGGGCGAATATGCGGGCCGCTCGATTCTGCGCGGATAGGGGCGGCCGACTCAAAAAGTTAACGCCGATTTTTTTTTTGCGATTGCCGCGAAACAAGCGAAAGATATGGCATGGGGAAGCGGGATGTCGGCGCAAGGGGCGTTGGTTTTTTCGCTGCTCAGGTGGCTAAACCTGCGGAGGGCGGCTGTGGTTCCAGCGCCAGGAGCGCCTTCGGATCGAGCGGGCCTGCTGCATCTGGCCTTGTATCTGCGCGCAATTTCGGCGGCAAACGCGCTGATCATGTCTATTTCACACCGGAACATGAAGCCACCCATAAGGCGCCCCTTGCCCCTGTGTGGTTGAAAGCGGCCACAGGTCATGCCGCCTTTCCGCGCGACGATCTGACGCGGATTTGTGAGGGATACAAGTTGGACATGGTGTGGGCATCGGCACCGGGATAGGGAGGCTCCATGAGCACGAAACCCCGAGCCAACGATGATTCACCAAAAGGCCTGGCCTTTGCGATTGCCGCCTATTTTGTGTGGGGGTTCCTGCCGATCTATATGAAGGCGCTGGCGCATGTGTCGCCTGCCGAGGTGATCGCACACAGGGTTTTGTGGTCAGTACCGGTGGCAGGGGCAATTCTGGTCTGGCTGGGGCGCACAAATGATCTGAGGGCGGCCATCCGCAATCCGCGCATGATCGGTATGGCCGCGATGACGGCGGCGCTGATCTCGATCAATTGGGGTATTTACGTTTGGGCAATTGGTGCGGGCCATGCGCTGGACACGGCCTTGGGCTATTATATCAATCCGCTGTTTTCCATATTGGTCGGCGCTTTGGCGCTGGGAGAGAAATTGAGCCGGATGCAGCTGGCAGCAATTGCGCTGGCCTTTCTGGCGGTGGTGATCCTGACGGTGGAAAACGGTTCGGTGCCTTGGGTGGCACTGGGACTGACATTGAGCTGGGGGTTTTATGCGCTGTTGAAAAAGCAATTGCCGATTGGACCGAACCAGGGCTTTTTCCTGGAAGTGCTGATTATGGTGCCCTTTGCACTAGGATTGGTAGGGTGGCATGTTTGGCAGGGGGATGGGCATTTCATGATGGGCAATGCCTGGGATAACTGGCTTCTGGCCGGCACTGGCATTGTGACAGCAGTGCCGTTGATGCTTTATGCCAATGGGGCCAAGATGTTGCGGCTGTCGACCATCGGGATTTTGCAATATATCGCGCCGACGATGATTTTTCTGACGGCGGTGTTTGTGTTTGGCGAGCCGTTTGGTAAGGCGCAGATGATTGCCTTTCCAATGATCTGGGCAGCGTTGCTGGTCTACACATGGTCTTTGCTGCGCCGCACGCCGGCATGAAGCCGCTTGCAGCGGCTGTGGGGGTTTCACACCCCCAAGGCTGCAAGATGCAGCCTTTCCCCCGTGGGAATATTTTCAGACAGATGAAAAATTTGAACTAAAGTTTAGGGATCGGGGCGGCTGATCTGGCCACCGCCAACCGTTGTGGGAACGCCGGTGGTGCCGGGGGCGGAGGTGGGCAAGCCGTAGAGCACGCGGGCGGCGAGATAGGCGAAGGCCTGCGCCTCCAGCATATCACCGTTGAGACCTGCGGATTCGATGGGGTCGACCTTGCAGGGCATCCGGGTGGAAAGTTCGCGCATCAGCGTGGCATTG
>JAGPBG010000171.1 GCA_018063485.1 Cypionkella sp. | reverse complement strand
GACCATGACCGCCCTTAACCAGCCCGCAGAATGGCTGTCGCATGACCTGCCCATCCCAAAGCCCGGCGAGGCCCGCATCCGTATCCGCGCCTGCGCGCTGAATTTTGCCGATCTGTTGATGGCGCAGGGACGCTATCAGGAACGCCCTGCCCTGCCGTTTGTTCCGGGGCTTGAGTTTGCCGGAACCATCGAGGCGTTGGGGCCTGCTACCGACGGCCCGGCCATCGGCACCCGCGTGGCGGCCTTTGCCGGAATGGGTGGTTTGGCTGAAGCGGCCTGCGTGCCGATCGAGCGGCTGTTGCCGATCCCGGACCGCATGAGTTTTGCGCAGGCGGCGGGGTTTCAGATCGCCTATGGCACCTCGCATCTGGCGCTTTCGCACCGTGCGCGTTTGCAACCGGGGGAGACCTTGCTGGTGCTGGGGGCGGCTGGCGGTGTGGGGCTGACGGCGGTAGAGTTGGGCAAGCGGATGGGGGCAAAGGTGATCGCCTGCGCGCGCGGGGCGGCGAAGCTGGAGATCGCGCGCGAGGCCGGGGCGGACCATCTGATCGACAGCGACTTGCCGGATCTGACGGCGGCCTTGCGCGCTTTGGGTGGGGTGGATGTGGTGTATGATGCCGTGGGCGGGGCGGGGTTTGACGCAGCCCTGCGCGCCTGTCGGCCCGAGGGGCGGCTGCTGGTCATCGGTTTTGCCTCGGGTCAGGTGCCGCAAATCCAGGCGAATTTGTTGCTGGTCAAGAACCTGTCGGTGATCGGCCTCTATTGGGGTGGTTACCTGAAGTTCCGACCCGAGATCTTGAAGCAATCGCTGCTGACGCTGCTGGAATGGTATGAAGAGGATGGGTTAAAGCCCCATATCAGCCACAGCCTGCCCTTTGCCGAGCTGCCAAAGGCGCTTGATCTGCTGCACAGCCGCGCGTCCAGTGGCAAGATCGTGCTGACCCAATAGAGCCACTCAGGCCACGCGCACCACCCGGGGGGCCGCAGCATAGGCGCGCCGGATCAGTTCGGCCAAAGCCTCGACCGCAACGGAATGAACCGGATCGGCGACGTAAAGATTGACCTTCATCCGCGCCAGTTCCGGCAAGGCCCCGCCATGTGCGACCCGCTCGAATTGCGGCGGTTCCGATCCGGCCAGAACCGTATGCACCGCCAGATCGGCAGAGACCGAAGCCTCGACTGCGCGGGTGCTGTCGCTTTCCACGGCCATTTCCCAAGCGATGCCCGCCTCATCCAGCGCCGCCTGCACGCCTTGGCGAAAGATACAGTTGTGTTCATAGGCCAGCCGCAGGGGCCGGCTTTTCCACGCCGACCCACCCGGCGCGCCGATCCAGACCAGCGGCAATTCGACCAGCGTTTCGCCGCCCGGATCGACGCCCTCTTCGGTGGTCAGGATCACATCGCAATCGCCGCGCGCGAATTGCGCTTTCAACACGCGGGTAAAGGAAGACAGCAATGTCACCCGCATTTTGGGGTAATCCCTGGCGAATTGCTTTAGCACCAGCGGGATCACCGGATAGACCACATCATGCGGCACCCCCAGCACCACCTCGCCCTCATAGGCCGATTTGGTCAATCGCCCGAATACCTCGTCATTCAGCGCCAGCATCCGGCGGGCATAGCCCAAAAGCTGTTCGCCCGCAGGGGTCAGCGCCACCTTGCGCGCCGAGCGATCCAGCAATTCGGCACCCAGCACATCTTCCAGCCGTTTGATCTGCATGGACACCGCTGATTGCGTCAGGTTCAGAAAGCCTGCCGCCCGAGTGACGCCGCCCGCGTCAGCAATCGCCACAAAGGACCGCAGCGAGGTCAAGTCGAGATTGCGCGTCATATCACAAATCCTGATGCCTGGAGTAAAAATCATTCATTTTCATAATGTGAACGATTCGCCTATGGTGATCAAGTGATCAAAGAAGCCTTGGGCAATCCAGCCCGGACCGGATCACCGATGTTATCGGCTCCTGAAAGGAAAGACCATGTTCGCCTCGCTCCACACCTCCACGATGGCCATTGCCCACGTGCAGTCGCGCGGCAGTTTTGCAGACCGGATCAAGGATCTGGTCGCCCGTATCCAACTGGGTCTTGTCGCGCGCGCCCAGCGCCGCCAATTGGCAAGCCTTGATGATGCGATGCTGGCCGATATCGGCCTGTCACGCGCCGAGGCTTTGGCCGAATTTGACCGCCCGATGTGGGATCTGCCTACCAACTTGCGTCGCTAAATCCCCAACCTTGATCAGGTCTTGCGATTTTGTGCGTATTGCCTTGAAATCCGAGTGACGACTGCCGATATTGCTCGCAGGGGTCGGTTTTTTACAAAGCCGGCCCGTCCAGTTTACTTCGGAGGTTTCCATGGCTGAATATAACACGATCCGGACCGTGGGGGCGGGAACCCGCACCGCCGAGATCGACCAAGGGCTTCGCGCCCATATGAACAAGGTTTACGGGCTGATGTCCGTGGGCATGTTGCTCACCGGTGGCGTCGCCTGGGCGGTTGGCACCAATGATGCGATGGTTGCCGCGATTTTCGGCACCCCGCTGAAATGGGTGGTGATGTTCGCGCCGCTGATCATGGTGTTCGCCTTTGGCGCCTTGATCAACAGGTTGTCGGTGGCGGCGGCGCAGCTGTTCTTTTACGCCTATGCCGCAATGATGGGCCTGTCCTTGGCCTTTATCTTTGCCGTCTACACCCAGACCTCGATCGCGCAGACTTTCCTTGTCACCGCCATCGCCTTCGCTGGCCTGTCGCTCTATGGTTATGTCACCAAGCGCGACTTGTCGGCCTTTGGCACTTTCCTGATGATGGGTCTGATCGGGCTGATCGTGGCCTCGATCGTGAATATCTTCCTCGCCTCTTCGGCGCTGGCCTTCGCGATTTCGGTCATCGGCGTGCTGATTTTCGCCGGCCTGACGGCTTGGGATACCCAGTCGATCAAGAATGACTATATCGCCCATGCCCAGATGGGTGACAGCGATTGGTTGGGGAAATCCGCGATCATGGGCGCGTTGCGCCTGTATCTCGACTTCATCAACCTGTTCATGTTCTTGCTGCAATTCATGGGCAACCGCGAATAGCAACGACCATGGCATAACGCAAAGGGCCGGGGGAAACCCCGGCCCTTTTGCATTGGCCGATGGGTTGCGACATGAGGCTGCTGTGGTCAAAATGAAAAACCGCGCCCAAGGGCGCGGCTTTCATTTTGACGGTGGGCCAGATCTTACTTGATCTTGCCTTCCTTGTATTCGACATGCTCGCGCTTGACGGGGTCATATTTCTTGACAACCATCTTCTCGGTCAGGGTGCGGGCGTTCTTGGTGGTCACATAGAAGTGCCCGGTGCCTGCCGTCGAGTTCAGACGGATCTTGATCGTCGCCGGTTTGGCCATGGTATATTCTCCTGCATCAGGCGAAACCCTGTTCGCCCGCATAAATCTCGAAGCCGTCTTTTACTTGCGCCAAGGCCAGAGTCAACAGCCAAACGCCTGTCGGGGTGATCTAATTGCGCGCCTGCGGCGCAAGCCTGTCAGCCCTTCGGGCGGGGGCCTGCGGCCCAGGATGCGCGGATGGCCTGTAAGCCGGATTTTGTCCAAGGGCTTGCGCCCTCTGGATGACCATTCCTCTGCCGCATCTGTTACCAGAGCGGTCAAGCTGCCAACCCGGACCTCTGGGCTGAAGTTCCCTGCCGTGGTCTCCGCTAAGCGCGGACCTTACGGCGTGAGGCCCCTATTCGGCATTGCTCCGGGTGGGGCTTGCCATACCGTCCTTGTTGCCAAGTCCGTGGTGGGCTCTTACCCCACCGTTTCACCATCACTCTTGCGGACAAGAGCAGTCTCTTCTCTGTGGCGCTTTCCCTGAGGTTACCCCCGCCGGGCATTACCCGGCACCCTGTCTTCATGGAGTCCGGACTTTCCTCGAGGCTTGCACCCCGCGGTCATCCAGCCATCCGCGCGAGGCTTGCGATAGTCGCAACCGCCGCAGGGTTCAAGAGATTTCGCGCAAAGCAATGAGCAGACGCGCCACCGCATCGGCCAGCGCGCGATCATCCGCAGATTCTGCGCCTTGCGCCCAGGGGCGAAAGCGCAGGCGGAAAGCGGCAAGGCTGTCACCGCTTGCGCGATAGCCGATGGCGTCAAGGCTTGGCCCCAAGGGGGCATCCGGATCGCCCGGTGCCACGGGCCAGACCGACAGGCCTGCCAGTGCCAACCTGCGCCAATCAAAGCGCGCTCCGGGGTCGGATTTGCGGCCCGGTGCCATATCGGAATGAGCAATCACGCCCACAGGGCCAATGCCCCAGCGCTGCATGATCGCCGCCAACAAATGCTCCAATGCGGCCATTTGCGGCTCGGGGAAAGGCTGCGCGCCGCTGTTGGCAAGTTCGATCCCGAT
This sequence comes from Cypionkella sp., assembly GCA_018063485.1. Taxonomy (GTDB): domain Bacteria; phylum Pseudomonadota; class Alphaproteobacteria; order Rhodobacterales; family Rhodobacteraceae; genus CBDUEF01. Next base: position 1,289 of record JAGPBG010000171.1, on the reverse strand, counting down.
AGAGCGGGAATTGATGTCGGATTGCCCGCACCACTCTCCTGCCCCGGCGTGCCAGGCGCGCATGTGCTCGGGCACCAAAGGCTCGAGTTGTCCGGTTTCCGAGATCAGCCAATGGGCGGACACTTCACAGGCAGGATCACACAGCCGCGCGCGGGCCTCGGCGCAGGTTGCCATGGCGGTATAGTGCAACACGATCAGGCTGGGCCGCAGCCCATCGCGCCTTGGCCCGTAATTGGGCGAAAGAGGGTCCGTCACTTCAATGCGGAGCGAAACGGCGTTGGATCCCAGCTACAGGCGAAACCGTCGCCATCCGGGTCGACGCCTTTGCGGTCTTTTTCAGGCCCGCCATTGGACAAGAACGCCTCTTGCGCGATATCGGGTGAGGCGTATTGCGCGCAGGCCCGCGCCTGACTGCTCAGACCGATTTTCGAGCGTTTGTACATCATCGTTCCCACCGGATGCGAGGTGGCGAGCGCGAAGGCAACGATATTAGGGCCGGTATCGCCGGGACGCTGCGGCAAGGCGGTGGGTTGGTCAACCTGGTATTGGGCGCGATTGCGCTCGATCCTTGCCTTGTCGCTTTCGATGGTTTCACGTTGTTTGACGGCCTGGAAATCCTGCTCGTCAGAGACACCTGCCTGAGCGGCTGGGTCCATTTCCGAGGTGGTTTCCTCAATACCCGCCGGCGCATTGCCGCGTGCTCGCTCGCCGTCGGCGGGCGCAGTATAGCTGGGCTGAACCGGCGCAACATAGGGCGTTTGCGCGGCGGGGGGCGCAAGGCCATCCGCCTTGTCGATCGCCGCCGATGCGGCATCGGTTGAAAATGGCGACAGCGGGGCCGCACTTGCCTGCGGGGAGGCAACGCTGCCTGCTTCGCGGCCGCGCAGGTAGCTGTTGTAGTCCTGAAATCCAACGCCCGCCCCGGAATCGGGAACGGTCGGCGCGCAAGCGGCCAGCCCAAGGGCCGCCACTACGATCACATGCACACGCATTCTACTGCCTCGGCGAGTTTCTTCTGAACCGGGGCATTACCACCATTTTTGCGGCTTGGCTACAAAGCCCGCAGCCTGTTCCAGCGCATAGGCACAATTAAGCAAATCGCCCTCTTCCCATGGCCGCCCGATCAGTTGCAGGCCCAGGGGCAGGCCCTTGCTATCCAACCCGACGGGAACCGAGATACCAGGCAGCCCGGCAAGGTTCACCGTGACGGTGAAGACGTCATTGAGATACATCTCGACCGGATCGGCATTTTCCATCTCGCCCAGACCGAAAGCGCTCGACGGCGTGGC
>JAGPBG010000170.1 GCA_018063485.1 Cypionkella sp. | reverse complement strand
CGCCTCGATGCCGGGGGTGGAACGGCTGTCGATAGATCAGGTGGTAAAGGCCGCCCAAGAAGCGGCCGTGCTGGGTATTCCCGCGATTTGCCTGTTTCCCTATACCGATGTATCAGTGAAATCCGCAGACTGCACCGAGGCATGGAACCCCGACAATCTGACCAACCGCGCCATTCGCGCGATCAAGGCGGCGGTGCCGGAAATTGCCGTGATGACCGATGTGGCGCTTGATCCCTATAATTCCAACGGCCACGATGGCTTGGTGCGCGACGGCGTCATCTTGAATGACGAGTCGGTCGAGGCTTTGGTGCGGATGGCCCTGGTGCAGGCCGAGTCAGGCGCAGATATCCTGGGGCCATCGGATATGATGGATGGCCGGATTGGCGCAATGCGGCTGGCGCTGGAGGATGCCGGTCACCAGGATGTGGCAATCCTGTCCTATGCGGCGAAATATGCCAGCGCCTTTTACGGCCCGTTCAGGGATGCGGTGGGGGCTTCGGGCGCGCTCAAGGGCGACAAGAAAACCTATCAGATGAACCCGGCCAATTCCGATGAGGCGTTGCGGTTGGTCGAACGCGATTTGCGCGAGGGTGCCGATATGGTGATGGTAAAACCCGGCATGCCCTATCTCGATATCTGCCGGCGGGTGAAAGACACCTTTGGCGCGCCGACCTTTGCCTATCAGGTTTCGGGCGAATACGCGATGATCATGGCTGCGTCCGAACGCGGCTGGATCAATGGCGAGGCGGCCATGCTGGAAAGCCTGATGGCTTTCAAACGCGCCGGATGCGATGGCATCCTGACCTATTTTGCGCCCCGTGCGGCCCGGCTTTTGCAATAGGCGGCGGTGCGTCGCGCAGGGCGCGGTGGGGCAGATGACAGCCGATGCAAAAAGCGCTAGGCTGTCACGCAATGGAACCAGCCAGAGTTCCCCAAGGCAGAGGGCAGATAGAATGACACAGTATTCGCGTCGCGGGTTTTTGGGCACCAGTGCAGCAGCCCTGCTGCTGGCCGGGTGTGAAAATACCGTTATCGGCAACGGAGTGGGGGGGCGTGGTGCCGCTCAGATTGACGCACGGGTTTCGGCCACGCGCGATTATCTTTTTGACCGCTATCCCGGCACCCGCGATCTGGCGGGCAAGGCTTATGGTGTTCTTTACATGCCGCTGGTCACCGAAGCCGGTTTCGGCATCGGTGGTGGTTATGGGCGGGGGGCTTTGCAGATCAACGGCACCACGGTCGATTATTATTCGGCCACCCGCGCCACCATTGGTTTTCAGATCGGCGCGCAGCAATACGCTCACGCGCTGTTTTTCATGACTGATGGCGCATTGTCGACCTTCCGCCGCGGCTCGGGTTGGGCTGCGGGTGCAGAAGTGCGCTATGCCACCCCCGAACAAGGCGCAAGCCTGGGCAAGGAAACCACCGAGATCGACCCGGTGATCGGCCTTGTCTTTGGCCAGCAGGGCCTGATTGCCGGGGCAACCCTGGCGGGTGTAAAATACAGCCGCATCATTCCTTGACGGTCAAGTCGGGATAACCACCGATCCCCGGGCGCTTGCGGCGACTCGGGGGTTACCCCACCTCTGATCTAGCGCAATCTGCGAATCAGGCTCGATGTATCATCGCGCCCGCCTCCCATCAGTTGCACATCCTTGTAAAACTGATCGACAAGCGCTGTCACCGGCAGGCGTGCGCCGATTTCATTGGCGGTTTGCAGGCAAATCCCCAGATCCTTGCGCATCCAATCTACGGCAAAGCCGTAATCGAATTTGTCGGCCAGCATGGTCTTGTGGCGGTTGACCATCTGCCAGGAACCGGCGGCGCCTTGGGAAATCACCTCGACCACCGCTTCGCCATCCAGCCCCGCCTTTTCGCCAAAGGCCAGCGCCTCGGACAGGCCCTGCATAAGTCCGGCAATGCAGATCTGATTCATCATCTTGGCCAATTGCCCGGCCCCGCTGTCACCCAGGCGGCGGCAAATCCGGGCATAGGCGGCCATCACTGGTTCGGCCTGCGCATATTGCGCCGGGTCGCCGCCGCACATGATCGACAGAACGCCGTTCTCAGCCCCCGCCTGCCCGCCCGACACTGGTGCATCGACAAAGCCGATCCCCAGATCCTTTGCTGCGCCCGAAAGCTCTCGCGTCACCGCCGCCGATACCGTGGTGTGATCGACAAAGACCGCCCCGCGCACCATGCCGGCAAAGGCAGCCTCAGGCCCCAAACATACTGCGCGCAGATCGTCATCATTCCCGACACAGGACATCACCAATTCTGCACCCCTGGCGGCCGCGGCCGGAGTGGTCGCAAAACTGCCGCCGTGTTGGGCCACCCAGGCCAGCGCTTTGGCAGCCGTGCGATTATACACCGTCACCTGATGCCCCTTGGCGGCCAGATGCCCTGCCATCGGATATCCCATCACCCCCAAGCCCAAAAATGCCACCCGTGCCATACCGCTCTCCCGCTCCATTGCCCAATTCTGTCAAACCGACTAGGAACGCATCAAGTTCACGGCGTCAAGGACAGCGCATCATGGTTCTTCTTATCCGCTGGCTGTTGCGGCTGTTCACGGGTCTTGTGGTGCTGGCGCTGATCGCCGGGTTTCTAGCCTATTACGTCCTCAGCCGCTCACTGCCCGACTATAATGAGGATTTTGCCGAGGCCGGGATTTCTGCACCCGTCGAGATTGTGCGCAACAATTCCGATGTGCCGCATATCTTTGGCAAAACCGACGCCGATGTCTATTTCGCCCTGGGGTTTGCCCATGCCCAGGATCGGCTGTGGCAGATGACCATGCTGCGCCGCACTGCGCAGGGGAAACTGTCGGAAATCTTCGGCCCCCGCACCGTCAAAATTGATGAGCTGATGCGCAGGCTTGATCTTTACACCCTTTCGCAAAGCTCGGTCGCCGCCCAGGACGCCGAAACCAAAACCGCGCTTGAGGCCTATGCGGCCGGCGTCAATGCCTGGATCACCGAGGTGAATACCGGTGCCCGCGGTCGAGGCGCGCCCGAGTTCTTCCTTTTCAGCAATGAGATTTCCGCATGGTCTGCGGCCGATTCCATCGCGATCATGAAGCTGATGGCGGTGCAACTGTCATCGCATCTGGAATCGGAGGTGCTGCGCGCGCAACTGTCGCTGATCTTGTCGCCGCAACGTCTGGGCGATATTCTGGCTGATGACACCAGCAAGGGCGTGATGGCCCTGCCCGATTATGCCAGCCTGATGCCCGAAGGGATGCCTTCGCCCGCCAAAACCCGCATGGCCTATCTCGATGACCCGCTCTCGCCCTTTCACAGCGCCGCATTCGCCGGGGCCTCGAATGCTTGGGCTGCGATGCCCTCGCGCTCGGCGGCAGGTGGCTCGCTGCTGGCCAATGATCCGCATCTTGGGTTCAGCGCACCAACAATCTGGTATCTGGCCCGCCTGCAACTGCGCAGCGGCGGCGTCATCGGAGCCACCATTCCGGGGATGCCAGTGGTCTTGCTGGGCCGATCCGACAGCTTGGGTTGGGGTCTGACCTCATCTTATCTTGATGATCAAGACGTGATCATCGAAAAGGTCAACCCGGCCAACCCTGAAGAATATATCACCCCTACCGGCCCCAAACCCTTTCTGACCCGGCGTACCATCGTCACCGTCAAGGGTGCCGATCCGATAACCCTTACCCTGCGCTGGTCTGAAAGCGGCCCGATCCTGCCCGGCTCGCATTACGATCTGGCCTCAATCACGCCAGCGGGCCATGTGGCCGCATTGGAATGGACGGCGCTGTCGGACAAGGACACCTCGATGACAGCGGCCATTCATCTGATGCAGGCGCAATCGGTGGATGCCGCGATCGAGGCCGGCCGGCTGTTTATCGCTCCCTCCCAAAACCTGATGCTGGCCGATACCAAGGGCATCGCGCTGCAAACCATCGGGGCGATGCCCGCGCGTGACCCCAGCCACGCCACCAAGGGCCGGATGCCCGCCCCCGGTTGGCAGGATGCCAACCGCTGGGCCGGCATCTTGCCCTATGAGGACAATCCGCGCCAAGTGGACCCCGACTCGGGCCTTTTGGGCAACACCAACAACAAGACGGTGGATCGCCCGTTCCCGCTGCATGTCAGCTATGATTGGGGCGACACCCAGCGCATCCAACGCTGGCTGGCGCTGATGAAAACGCGTGAGGTTCACACCCGCGACAGTTTCATCGAAGCGCAGCTTGATACGGTTTCTCCCACGGCACGTAATCTTTTGCCGCTGATCGGGGCTGACCTGTGGTTCACCGGCGAGACCGCTGCCGATGGCACCACCGACCGGCTGCGCCAGCGCGCGCTGAAGCTGCTGGCGGCCTGGAACGGCGAGATGAACGAACATCTGCCCGAGCCCCTGATCGCGGAGGCTTGGCTGCGCGCCTTGCAAGAGCGGCTGGCGCGCGACGAACTTGGCCCGATGGAGGATCATTTTACCCATCCCGATGCCGATTTCATCGAACGGGTCTACCGCAATACCGGCGGGGCTTCGGTCTGGTGCGATGTGGTGCAATCGGCCCCGGTGGAAACCTGCCCGGAAATCGCCCGCCAGGCGCTGGATGATGCCTTGCTGGAGTTGTCGGAAAGATACGGGCCAAATCTGGAAAGCTGGCGCTGGGGCGATGCCCATCAGGCCACCCATGATCACCCGGTTCTCGGCGATGTGCCGGTGTTGCGCTATTTCGTCGATATCCGGCAATCCACCTCGGGCGGCGACAACACCTTGCTGCGCGGGCGCACCAAAGGCACCGGGCCGAACCCCTATCTGAACGTGCATGGCGCGGGTTATCGTGGGGTTTACGATTTTGCCGACCCGGATTCCTCGGTGTTTGTGCTGTCCACCGGGCAATCGGGCCACCCTCTCTCGCGGTTCTACGATGATCTGGGCGAGTTGTGGCGGCGCGGTGAATATATCCCGATGTCGCTTGATCCCGACCTTGCCCGCGCAGCGGCCGTCGGCACCACGCATCTGACACCCGCGCCGTGATCGCCGCCCGGCTCATCACCCCAGGGTTGGCCCTTTTCAGGTCACATAATTCAGCATCCGCAGTACATCCATGTAATCGCCGGTCTCCATCCGAATGGTGCGATTGCCGATATGCCAGGCCCCCGGATAATGCTGATGCCGTGTCGCAAGATTGGGATCGCCATAGGCAATCTCCAACGCGAAGGGTGCGGCCAGGGGCAAGGGGGTAATTTTCTTCACCCCCTTCAATGCCGCAGTCACCCCGGCGCGAATTGCATCCCGCGCACCTGCCGGAGTCATTGTGACCGTCGATTGCCCCGAGCCTGATTTCACCGCACAGCGATGGATCGCCGGATCGGTGATACGGATTTCTTCCATCAGCCCCGCATCGCCGCTAACAAAAGCCACCGGCACCCCCACCGTTGCCGCCGCCAGCGCATGGATCAGAAATTCCGAGGCCCGCGCCCCGTTCAGCCGGATCTCGGCGGCATCCAGCGACAGCGTATGCGCCAATGAATTGGCCTCTGACCCGGCAGAGGCATGATAGCCGATCATCAGCACCGCATCAAAGCTGCTGTCCAGCTCCTGCACCATGCAAAACGGATGCCCGGCCCAGGACCGCACCAGTTTTACATCGGCGGGCAGGCGCTCGATGATCAGATTGCGCCCCGAAGAATGGGCATCTTTCAG
>JAGPBG010000169.1 GCA_018063485.1 Cypionkella sp. | reverse complement strand
CCCCCAGACAATGCCATGCCCATCTCTGCCCAAGGCACCTGACTTGGCACATGCAGACGCATCTTCTCGCCCAGTTGCAGAGTGCCGGGGCATTCGATCCACCCCACAAACCCCCGCCGTCCGTTTGCCGCAGGTTTGAACCGCACGCCATGGCCTGGATGGGCTGCCTCAATTCCCTTGGCGGGCAGGACACAGGGGCCGTTTTCGACATCGACAACCAAAGTTGCGCCCGAAGGCCCTTGCAGCCGCGATCCGGGGGGCAGGTGGCTCAGGTCGGGGATGCCGCGCAACACCAGACTCGCCCCAACAAGTTGCGGATCCAGCCGCACCAAACCCATCGCCGCAGAAATCACCGCTAATTCTTCTTCTGACAAAACCGAAAGCTGGCGGGTATTGGCAATCTCGGTTCCACGCGGATATTGTTTCAAAACGCGGCTGCATGAACGGCGCGTAGCCCCGGCATGGGCCTCGCCCTCGATGCCGTTCAGCCCGGCGAAGGCCCGATCACAGGCCACCGAAGCCAATTGCCCCCCGGCCGGAACCCTGCCCAGAAAGGTGATCTCTCCAAAAAAATCTGTCGGGTGCAGAACGCTCATCACCCCTGCCCCACAAAGCAATTGCGCCATATCGGACACAGACCAGCGGCACTCTCCATGACACTGCGCAAATGCAAACCCCGAAACCTTGCAAGGGCTCCGGGGTTCCAATCTGTGCTGTCGCTCAAGATCAAGCCTGCGGCTCCGGCTGCTCTGCCGCCCCGCTATCGGGCTTTGGTTTGCGCGCGCGGGTTTTCGGGATTGCCACCGCACCCGGACCATTCGAATCCTTGGGCAACCCATCATCTTCTGGCCCACCCAGCTTTTCGCCAGCAATCACCTTGCCGATCTGATCGCCGGTGAGTGTTTCATATTCCAGCAAGCCCTGAGCCAAACGGTGCAAATCCTCATTCTTTTCGGTCAGAATCTGCTTGGCACGGGCGTAACCCTCATCAACGATCTTTTTCACCTCATCGTCGATCAGCTTTTGCGTGGTTCCTGAATGGTTGGTTCCCCCCGAGTAATTGCCCAGATAGCTTTCGCGCTGATCGGCGTAATCGACATTACCCAAAGCATCCGAAAAGCCAAATTGCGTCACCATCGCCCGCGCGATCCGGCTGACCTGCTGAATGTCGCTGGTCGCGCCCGATGTCACATTCTCGGCTCCGAAAATCAGCTCTTCCGCAACTTTGCCACCCATCGCCATCGCGATTTTCGACTTGTATTTGGTATAGGTCACCGAAAGCTGATCCCGCTCGGGAAGGCTCATCACCATCCCCAGCGCACGGCCACGCGGAATGATGGTGGCCTTGTGGATCGGGTCATGCTGCGGCACGTTCAGCCCCACAATCGCATGGCCAGCCTCGTGATAGGCGGTCAACTTCTTCTCATCTTCGGTCATGACCATCGAACGGCGCTCGGCCCCCATCATCACCTTGTCCTTGGCCTTCTCGAAGTCGTCCATCGTCACAAAGCGCCGTCCGATACGGGCCGCCAACAAGGCCGCCTCATTCACCAGATTGGCCAGATCGGCACCAGAAAAGCCGGGGCAACCGCGCGCAATCACCCGCAAGTCAACGTCCGGCCCCAGCGGCGTTTTGCGCGCATGAACCGACAGGATCTTCTCACGTCCACGAATATCGGGGTTCGGCACCTGGATCTGGCGGTCAAACCGGCCCGGACGCAGCAAGGCCGGGTCCAGGACATCGGGACGGTTGGTTGCAGCCACGATGATCACGCCCTCATTGGCGTCAAAGCCGTCCATCTCAACCAGAAGCTGGTTCAAAGTCTGCTCACGCTCATCATTGCCGCCGCCGATGCCAACGCCGCGCGCCCGGCCCACAGCGTCGATCTCATCTATGAACACGATGCAGGGCGCGCTCTTTTTCGCTTGCTCGAACATGTCGCGCACTCGACTTGCCCCCACGCCCACGAACATTTCCACGAAATCCGAGCCGGAAATCGTAAAGAATGGCACCCCCGCCTCGCCCGCGATGGCACGCGCCAGCAAGGTCTTGCCGGTGCCCGGAGGGCCAACCAGCAGGGCGCCCTTGGGGATCTTTCCGCCCAAACGCGAGAATTTCTGCGGATTGCGCAGGAATTCAACGATCTCTTCCAACTCGTCCTTGGCTTCATCAATCCCGGCCACGTCATCAAAGGTCACGCGGCCCGACTTTTCGGTCAGCAGTTTGGCGCGCGATTTGCCAAATCCCATCGCCCCGCCTTTGCCGCCGCCCTGCATCCGGTTCATGAAGAAAATCCACACGCCGATCAGCAAGAAAAAGGGCAGCAACTGCAACAGGAACGACATCAGACCCGATTGCTGCTGGCTTTCGGCGCGCACTTCCACGCCCTTGCCGAGCAGCCGCTCGGTCAAACCGTCATCGCGCGGGGAGATGGTGGAATAAAGGCTGCCATCCTTGCCGCGCACATTCACCCGTTCGCCATCCAGCGTCACCGATGCAACATTCCCGGCCTCAACCCGGCTGATAAATTCGGAATAGGCGACATTGCGCGACGATTGCGTGGTCGTTCCACCACTGAAGACGTTGAACAGCGCAAGCACCAGCAACAGCAAAACGATCCAGAATGCGATATTTCGTGCGTTACCCACGAGAGACTCCTTGATGCGCCGAGGCACCCGTTGGGGCGCAGACTGCGGCAGTTATCCCTAAGATAGAGATAACTCCACCGGGTTCAATGCGATAAAGCGGAATCAAATAGCTGATCGGCGGCTGGAGCACGCAGACAGCGCCACTCTGGCCCGAATTTTGCCACCGGGGCCGCAACCAGTCGCTCGCCCTGCCATAACGCAGGACTGACCAGAAGGGCTGCTCTGGGCAAGTTCGGCCGCCGCCAATCTGGCAATTGCTTCAGCCCGGCGGCCCCTAGCGCCCGGATCTCCGCCCCAGCTACCACCGGGCCTTCGATCCGCCACACCCGATTCCACACCTCTCCTTGTGCCACCGCCTCCGAACCGCTCCGGACTTCGCGCAGCGCCACCAACGCGCCGTGATGCGCCACGAACCGGCACCCGGCCAAGGTGGCCGCCTTCCCTGCAAGCAGCGCGCGGCGCAACCGCTCAACCGCCGCACCGCGCGGCGCATAATCCGCTGGTTCCATCCACAAAAGCAACCGGTGCAAGAGCCGCCGCTGCATTTCTGGCACCAGCGCCGCAAACCCCTCGCGCGCAATCCAGACCGCGCCCGCCTCTTCGCCAAGCACCCCGCACGAGGCGGCATCGGCGGCCCGCTCAAGCGCCACACGCGCCTGCTCCAAGTGCACCGCCACTTCGGCAAGACGTTGCGCGCTCAGGCCAAAGTCAGCCAGAACCATCAAGGCCTTGCGCGCACGCACCCGTTGAAAACGGTCGGATTCGTTGCTCGGATCATCCGCCCATTGTGCCCCGCGCCCGCGCAAATAGGCCCGCAACCCCGCACGCGAGACGCCCAACAAGGGACGCAACCAGCGCAAACCGCCTTCGTGCCAATCGCCTGCCATTGCCGACAGGCCGTCGACACCAGCCCCACGCGACAGCCGCATCAGAAAGGTCTCGGCGACATCATCTTGCGTATGGGCCAGCGCGACGGCCTGCAAACCCGCCCTGCGCGCCCAATCACCGATCAATTCCCGCCGCGCTCGCCGCGCCTGATCTTGCAGATTACCCGCGCCCTTTGGCCTTTGCCAACGCAGCGTGCTATGGGCAACACCCAGCCCGGCGCAAATCCGTGCCATCGCCGCGGCCTCTTCAGCAGACCCATCGCGCAACCCATGATCGACCGTCACCGCCCTGATTTCCAATCCGGCGCTGTGCGCCAGATACAGCATCGCCAAGGAGTCGCCGCCACCGGAAACACCAAGGCCCAGGGGAGCGTTTTGCGCCACCCCCAGGCCTTGCAAGAGTTTCGCTACCAGATCAGCCGTCAAGAACAGCCCAAGCCCTGCATCGCGACACTGGCGTTGGTTGCATCAATGGTGCCGGGAAAGCGCACGCCCACCTCGCCCAGGGTCACACATGCTTCGGGCGTCTGCCCCAAGCTTCCCAACGCCTGCCCCAGTTTCAGCAACGCCTGACCGGCAAACGGCCCATCGGGTTTGCCCGAAAACGCCTCAAGATAGGCCCGCGCCGCATTCGAGGTTTCACCCAACTGGCTCAGGGCGTCACCGCGCAACAGGTTGGCTTCCTGGCTTAACGGGCTGCCAGGAAAGGATTGGGTAAAGGCCGCAAACTGGTCCGCGGCGGCACGAAAGTCACCCTGACCGAGCACCCCCTTGGCCCGGTCAAAGTCAGTTTTCTCGCCAATTGCCAATTCTGCCCCGCCCGAATCAGCCGTCGCCGGATCAGGTATCACTTGCGGCGCCGCCGCCACAGCACCGCCTCCGCCCAAGGTGGGCGTGTCCGGCAAACTGGCCGGATCGCAGCCCTTGGTCACTTCGCACAAGCGAAACTCGATATCGCCGATGCGGTTGGTGCCATCCGAGACTACAGACCGAAGCCGTGCATCCACCTCTTCGGTCTTGTTGGTCAGCCGCGCCAACTCGGCTTCAATCGCGTCCATGCGCTGCAAAGCGTCACCGCCCGCAGCCCCACTGCTGGCGGCACCCGAACTCACCAGCTCGGATTTCAGACTGTTGAATTGTGCCATCAGGCTGGTCAATTCAGATTTGATGTCGGCCAAAGTCTGCGCCTTGTCCTGGGCCAAGGCAGGCATTGGCATCAGCGCCAGACACAGGACAAGCCAACGCATCACTTACGCCCCCGCGCCCATCGACAGCACCGTTACAGCGCGGCGGTTCTTGGCATAGCAGGCCTCTTCCGAACACACTTCAATCGGGCGCTCTTTGCCATAGGAAATCGTGCGCATCCGGCTGGGGGCCACACCTTGACTGATCAGATAATCCTGCACAGCGGCGGCACGCCGCGCGCCAAGCGCAAGGTTATACTCGCGCGTGCCCTGCTCATCGGCATGGCCTTCGATGATGATCGCATAATCGCCATTGGTGTTCAGCCATTGCGCCTGCCCCGCCAAAACGCCGCGCGCCTCGCCCGACAGCGTGGATTGGTCAATTGCGAACAAGATCCGATCGCCAACCGTCTGGTTGAAATATGCAATCGAGCGCGGATTGCTTGGATCGCCCAAACCATTGGTATCAATGCCAGAGTTGCCACCAGCCCCACCTGCACCGCCCGCGCCACCGGCACCGTAACGGTCAGGGTTGTTACAGGCCGCAAGGCCAAGGGCAGCAACGATCAACAGGGCCTTTGGAAGAAGTGTCATACGCCGTTTCCTTTGTTCTTGTGGCTCGATTGTGGCCACCATATCAGATCAGCGCCGCCGTGGGAATCCCGTGCGGCGCAGGTTTTATCAGGGCAAGAGTGGTGACCATGCCGGATCGGAGGCCGCACCCTCGGTCGGGATCTGGCGCAAATTCCGCCCCGAAATATCAACCGAGAACAGGCCCGATTGCCCGCCCGCCCCCGCAGATTCGCGCATGAACATGATCACGCGGCCATTGGGTGCCCAGGTCGGACCCTCATCGAGGAAGCTGGCCGTCAACAGCCGCTCTTCATCGCCTTCGGTGCGCATCACACCGATGTAGAACCGCCCGTCGCCTTGCTTGGTAAAGGCGATCATATCGCCGCGTGGGCTCCACACC
>JAGPBG010000168.1 GCA_018063485.1 Cypionkella sp. | reverse complement strand
CCCCATGAAGCCCTTGCCGGAAGAAATAACGCCCGAACAGTTCGGCCCTATCAGCCGCATCTTCCGCTCTTCCGGATAGCGGCGCAAGAACCGTTTTACGCGCATCATGTCCTGACTTGGAATCCCGTCCGTCACGCAGACGGCAGTGCGGATACCGGCATCTGCGGCCTCCATGATCGCATCGGCGGCGAAAGGTGGTGGTACGAAGATAGCGGAAGCCTCGGCACCCGTATGCTCCACCGCTTCACGGACGGTATTGAAAAGGGGACGCTCAAGGAACGATTCGCCGCCTTTGCCAGGGGTGACGCCGCCTACGATATTGGTGCCGTAGCGGATCATTTCGGCGGCGTGAAAGCTGCCGATCCGGCCGGACATGCCTTGAACGAGGACTCTGGTCTGATCGGTGATGAGAATGGCCATATTGTTTCCTTCAGGCGGCTTTGCGGGGGAGGGATGAAACGGCGGCTTCAGCGGCTTCGGCCAGGCTGTCAGCCGAGATCAGCGGCAAGCCGGATTCATTGATGATTGCCCTGCCCTCCTCAGCGTTCGTTCCTGCCAGCCGGACCACCACGGGGATCTTCAACCCGACCTCCCTGTAAGCCAGAACCACCCCTTCGGCGATCCAGTCGCAACGGTTGATGCCGGCAAAGATGTTGACCAGGATGACCGAGACATTGCAATCGGCAAGCACGGTCCGGAAAGCGCGCGCTACCCGTTCTGGCGAGGCACCACCGCCTATATCAAGAAAGTTCGCAGGCTCTCCCCCCGCCAGCTTGATCATATCCATCGTGGCCATGGCGAGGCCCGCACCGTTGATGATGCAGCCGATATCGCCGTCAAGGCCGACATAGGACAGCCCGTGATCCCTCGCCGTGCTTTCGCGCGGGTCCTCCTGACGGCGGTCGCGCAGTTCGGCAATTTGCGGTTGGCGGAACAGGGCGTTGGTGTCGAAGGAAATCTTCGCGTCCAGGGCTACAAGATCGCCCGCGTGTGTGATGGCCAAAGGATTTATTTCCACCATTACCGCATCAAGGTCGCGATAGACGCGGTAGCAGGCGCGCAGAGTTGTGACCATTTGCGCCACTTGGCCACCTTTCAGACCAATCTGAAAGGCCAATTCCCGCGCTTGGAAATCTGACAGACCAGCGGCAGGGTCTATGATCATGCGGCACAGGCTATCGGGGTCATTTTCGGCCAGGTCTTCTATTTCCATCCCGCCATGGGCAGAGGCAACGATCATGATGCGTTCGGATTTCCTGTCCAGGACAAAGCCGAGATAAAGCTCCTTTGCGATGTCAGAGGCGCCTTCAACCCAAACCCGGTAGACGCCCTTGCCATTGGCGTCGGTCTGTTTGGTCACAAGCTGCTTGCCGAACAGGGTTGCCGCAAAGGCATGGACCTCCTCTGGTGACTTGCAAAGTCTGACGCCGCCCGCAGCGCCCCGTCCGCCGGAATGAATCTGCGCTTTGACCACCCAGGCGTTGCCGCCGAGTTCCCGCGCCCGATATCCCGCCTGTTCGGGACTATGGGCAAGGCCGCCCCGTGGCACTGGCACCCCAAAGCGTGCGAGTATTTCCTTGGCCTGATATTCGTGGATGTCCATAGAGTCCTCCCTTGACATCGAAGTGCCTTGCATGGCCTTGACGTGTGATTGGTTTTGATCTGCCCGGAAAAATGCGCGGCTATTTGGCGGCGATGGCATCCGCCAGAACCAACACATTCATCGCCATTCGTTCGGACGCCGCATCAATCATCCGCCCGTCCAACTGCGCGGCCCCTTTGCCCATGGCCTCAGCCTTGCGCAATTCCTCGATGATCCGGCGCGCTCGGGTCACTTCGGTATCTGGGGGTGAAAAGACCTCATTCGCGAGGGTGATCTGAGAGGGATGGATCGCCCATTTCCCTTCGCATCCCAAGGCCGCCGCCCGGCGCGCGCCCTCTTTGTAGCCTTCAGGATCGCTGAAATCCCCGAACGGCCCGTCGATCGCCCTCAGGCCATAGGCGCGGCAAGCCACCACCATCCGGTTGATCGAAGCGTGCCACTGGTCGCCAGGATAATGCGGGTTCAACCCGCCAATGTTCGTGGTCCGCGCTCGCATGGAAGCCGCAAAGTCTGCGACACCAAAGTGCAAAGCTTCCAGTCGGCCGCCAAATTGCGCAATGGTTTCCACATTCGCCATGCCAAGCGCGGTTTCAATCAATGCCTCCAAGCCGACACGCGTAGCGTATCCCTTGGCCTGCTCGATTTGGTTGACCATGGCTTCCACCATGTAAAGGTCGCCCGTCACGCCAACCTTGGGCACCAGCAAGGTGTCTACGCGGTCACCAGCTTGCTCCATCACATCTACCACATCGCGATACATGTAGTGGGTGTCCAGCCCGTTAATCCGCACCGAAACCGTCTTGCCCTTAGCGCGCCAATCAATGTCGTTCAGAGCCTGGATGGCATTCTTGCGGGCTTGCACTTTCTCATTGGGCGCAATCGCGTCCTCAAGGTCCAGAAAAACATAGTCCGCCGAACCATCGGCCGCCTTGTCGATCATAGTGGGATTGGAGGCCGGAACCGCCAACTCCGAGCGTTGCAACCGCGCCTTGCGCATGGGGAAAAGGGTGTGGCTCATCTTAGGCTCCTGTTATTCTGCTGCGATCCGGACCGATTTCACTTGTGACATAGAGTAGACTTCCTGCGCTGCGGCGACCCCCGACCCAAAGCGAATCGCGGCACCTGCCGCCACCAGCGACAGTTCAGCCAGAGCAATAGCGGTCAGGCACACGCCTTCATTGCTGTCGCCAATGTGCCCAATGCGGAACACCTTGCCTGCAAGTGGGCCAAGGCCCGACCCGAATGAGGCGTTGTAGTTATCATAACCGATGCGGATGACCTCGCGGGCATCGACACCCTCAGGCGTGCGGATGGCGGTGACAGTATCGGAATAGAGGGAGGGGTGTTCGGCGCAGACCTCCAGCCCCCAGGCGTTGACAGCGGCCCTCACACCAGCAGCCAGCCGACGGTGGCGTTCGATGACGGCATCAGAGCCTTCCGCTTGCATCCGGTCCAATGCAGCCCGAAGCCCGTGGAGCAGTTGGATTGGAGGGGTGTAGGGGAAATACCCCGTCTGGTTCGACTTCACCTGATCCGAAAACTCGAAGAAAGCGCGCCGCATCGTTGCGGTTTCCGAGGCCTTCATCGCCTTCTGGCTGACTCCCAGAATTCCCAGCCCTGGCGGCAGCATCAGCCCCTTTTGGCTGCCGGTCACTGCCAAATCGACGCCCCACTCGTCCATCTCGAACGGCAGACACCCGATGGAGGACGCACCGTCCACAAACAGCAAAGCATCATGCAAAGCCTCATCCATGACCCTGCGCACAGCGGCGATATCCGAAGTCACACCGGTTGCAGTTTCGTTATGCGTGACGAAAACCGCCTTGATCTCTGCCTTGGAATCCGCGCCCAACTTAAGTGCAAATTCGCTGATGGGGGCTCCCGATCCCCAGGGAAGATCAATCACATCGACATTCAGCCCCAGTCGTTCGGCCATCTGGGCCCAAAGAACCGAGAATTGACCGTGCCGTGCCATCAGCACGCGATCACCGGGAGAAAGAGTGTTGGTGATTGCGGCCTCCCAAGCTGCCGTACCCGAGCCGGGGAACAGGAGCACATGGCCATTCTTGGTGCGGAACAACTGTTTGAGATCGTGGAAGATCGCCACATTCGGGCCGCCGAAATCATGAGCACGGTGGTCTTTCATCGGCACATTCATCGCTTGGCGCACGCTTTCAGGCACATAGGTCGGGCCGGGAATGAACAGATGATTGATACCGGTACGCATGGGTTCCTCCTTGGTTAACCCTCCTCTCGCACCGCTTTGAATTTGTGCAAAATGAAAACAGGTTGCGCTGTGAACGCGAAAGTTTACAATCGCCAATCTTTGTAATATTGTAATAACAACAAATCATGAATTGTGTGCATCGGTATGAAAAAGACCTTCATCGGCCCTCATCTGCGGCGCTTGCGGCTGGAACGTGGGGAAACACAGGGCGCAATGGCCAAAGTGCTTGGCATCAGCCCATCTTACGTCAACCTATTGGAAAATAATGAAAGATCAGTTTCCGTTCAAGTCCTTCTGCGGGTGTTCGAGGCTTACGGCGTCGACTGGCATGACATCATCGAAGAGGATGGCACAGCACAACTCGCCGATTTGCGCGCCGTCATTCAGGACCCGTTGTTCGTTCAATCCCGCCCTGATCTGCCGCAACTGCGGGCAGCTTTGGTCCATGCTCCAGGGTTGGTGCAAAATTTCATTACACTGTATCGCAGCTATCAGGTGGTATCCGACCAGCTTTTATCCCTCACAGAAAGCGGCGCGCCGAAACTTTCCGCCTCGCCCGAGGCCGCCGTACATGATGTGTTTCGCCGCAACCGCAACCACTTTCGCGAACTGGAGGAGGTAGCCGAAGCATTCTGGCTAACACCAATTGAACGCGATGAGATATATGTCACGCTCAAGCGTCGACTGAGAGACAAGCTAGGCGTCAACGTCAGGCTTTGCCGGGTAAAAGATCTCCCCGGTGCCCTTCGTCAGTACAACGAAGCCCGCCGAGAGATTCTGCTGTCCGAGGCGCTGGACCAGCCCAACCGAACCTTTCAGCTGATTCATATGGCAGGCTTGTTGGAACAGCGCGCCCTTCTCGATACCCTGATTGGACGCAGCAGCATCCGTGACCCGCGTGGCGTGGCCCGACTGCGGGTAGAACTTGCCAACTACTTTGCCGCAGCTGTTCTGATGCCCTATACGGACTTTCTGGCCGAGGCCGGTGCCTCCAAATATGACTTTGATCATATTGCCACACGCTTTGGTGTCAGCTTTGAACAAGCCTGCCACCGCGCGACAACATTGAATCGGGATGGCGCGCAGGGGGTTCCCTTCTTCTTTCTGCGCATCGACAAGGCCGGCAACGTCACCAAACGCTTCAATGCGACTGATTTTCATCTGGCTGAATATGGTGGTGCCTGCCCGAGACTTGATGTGCATACCTCATTTCGCACCCCCGGCCGCATTTTGCCTCAGTTTGTGGAAATGCCCGACCGCAGCCAGTTCTTCGTCTTTTCCCGCACCGTGGACCGGCCGACGTGGGAGCGACACGCCCAAGACAACCGCCTGGCCGTCGCCATGGGCTGTGCCATCCAGTTCGCACCGGAAATCGGCTATGCTGAAAGTTTTTCAATGCGCGACGCCCGCATGATCCAGATTGGCATCAACTGCCGCATTTGCCCAAGATCAAATTGTGATCAGCGGGCGCATCAGGCGGCGATTTTGACTCAGCCGGTAGATGCACGGCACCGGGGTGTCACGCGGTTTGACCTGAACTGACGTCGCATGTTCAATGCGGCGCTGATCGGTCAAGCAGTCTTGGGCGTGAATACAAGGAAATCCGCGATATGGACAATAATGGCGTGCAGGCAGGCGCAAAGGAATCTATCGAAACGAGAAATTCCCAGTCTGCACTTTCAAGGATGCTGGCGTTTTGTGCGCGCATTTTTGCGTGATCTGGCCGAGGTCCGTTGAGGGGTTATTCGACGGTTTCGACATCGGCGCAGTATTTGTGCCTCCGAACAGCCGAGCGACGCAATTTAATCCTTCGGGAAGCCTGCCAGTCTCGACTGGTATTGCGGAATGGCCGGATAGCATCGGAGG
>JAGPBG010000167.1 GCA_018063485.1 Cypionkella sp. | reverse complement strand
CATGGGTTTCACGAAGACGGCTTTGCCAGTGCGGCCCGCATTGCGCGGATGATGGAAAGGCAACCCGCATGAACTCAACGGTTGAACATGTCGCGGGAGTGACAGTGCATACAAGGCGCGGCGAGATCCGGCACAGGTTTCGCTATGGCGTAGACCTTGTACTGATCGACCCCGAAGCACCGCTTGCACCGCCTGCGCTGTTCTCGCGAAACCGTTTCAACCTGATCTCGGTGCATGATCGTGATCACGGCGGGCCATTGAAACAGGGGCGCGGCGCGGTTTGGGCGCGCGAGGTGCTGGCCCGGCAGGGTCTTGATGCGGGGGGGCTTACCCTCTTGCTGCTGACCCAGCCGCGCTATCTTGGCTTTGGTTTCAATCCTGTCAGCTTCTGGCTGGTCCTGCACGATACGGCGCTTGTCGCGGTGATCGCCGAGGTGTCCACCCCCTTTGGCGACCGGCATTCCTATTTTTGCCACCTGCCCGACTTCGCGCCGATTACTGCGGGCACTTGGATCGAGACGCCGAAGTCATTGCATGTCTCGCCATTTCAAGAGGTTGCAGGCAATTATCGATTCGCCTTTGATATCTCGCCTGCGCATATAGACATCCGCATCCTGCATCAACGCGGCCGCGAAGGCGTGTTGGCCACCTTGTCAGGGCCGCGCCAGCCGCTGACCAACGCCATCATCGCAAAGGCCAGCCTGCGCCGCCCGTTTGGTGCCTTGCGCGGCTACTTTCTGATCCATTGGCAGGCGCTGCGCCTGAAACTCAAGGGCGCGCGGTATCGCGCCCGCCCCACGCCCCCAAGCAATGAGGTGACCTGATGTTGTTGCTGAGCAATCGTGTGAAACACGACTTTCTGGAGACTTGCGCGCGAATTTCATCCGGCAGCCTGCGCCTGCATACACCCGAGGGTGAAACCTTTGATTTCGGGCTGGGCAGTCCCACCGCCGAGATGCAGATCAACGATTGGTCGATCGTTACAGCCATTGCGGCGCGCGGCGATGTCGGTCTGGGGGAAACCTATGTTGCCGGTCTGTGGGACACGCCGTCGGTGCAAGATCTGGCCACCGTTGCCCTGATGAATCTCGATCATTTTCAGGACTATACCTATGCCGGCTTCTGGAACCGGTTGAAATTTCGCGTGGTGGACCGCTTGATGCGCGCGAATTCCCCCCGTGGTGCCTCACGCAATATCCGTGCGCATTACGATGTTGGCAACGAGTTCTATCAACTTTGGCTTGACGAGGGCATGACCTATTCCTCGGCGATGTTTTCCGAAGGCGACAGCGATCTTGGCCGCGGCCAAAACCGCAAATATGATCGCATCCTGGGCCGGCTTGGCAAGGGCGAAAGGGTTTTGGAGATCGGCTGCGGCTGGGGCGGCTTTGCCGAACGGGCGGCGGATACTGGCCGCCATGTCACCGGATTGACGATTTCGCCCAGCCAAAAAGGCTATGCCGATGCGCGGCTGGACGGGCGCGCCGAGATCAGGTTGCAAGACTACCGCAAGAGCGATGGAAAATATGACAGCATCGTTTCCATCGAGATGATCGAGGCCGTTGGTCTGGACTATTGGCCGGTCTATTTTGCCACCCTCAAATCGCGGCTGGCCGAGGGCGGCACCGCAATGATTCAAGCGATCACCGTGCCGGATTCCTATTTTGAAATCTATCGGCGCAGTTCGGATTTCATCCGCCAATATATCTTCCCCGGCGGTATGTTGCTGTCGGATGCGGTCATCGCCGATCAGGCGCGGCGCGCGGGGTTGGTGGTGCGCGACAGCCATGCTTTTGGTGCCGACTACGCCCAAACCTGCGCAGCTTGGGATGCGCGCCTGAACGAACAAACGCATCGGATTCGCAAACTGGGCTACGGCGATGCGTTTTTGCGCAACTGGCATTATTATCTTGGAGTTTGCGCCGCCTCATTCGCAGTCGGTCAAACCGATGTGGTTCAGGTCGAGTTGGCTCATGTCTGAGCAAGAGCTGATCTGGATCATCGGTGCCAGCGACGGCATCGGTGCCGCGCTCGCCCGTATTTGGGCTGAGAGGGGCGCGCGGCTGATCTTGTCGGCGCGCAATGTGGTGGCCTTGCAGAAACTTGCCTCTGATCTCGGCTCGCAGCATCATGTCATGGCGCTGGACGTCGGTGATCGCGCCAGTCTGGATGCCGCCGCCCGCGAAATTGCCCGGCTGGGGCCGTTGAGCCGGGTGGTGCATCTGGCGGCACTTTATGATCCGGGCCGGATTGAGACACTCGATCCCGAGATTGCGGCGCGGATTGTCAATGTCAACCTGACCGGCAGCTTTCACATTGCCCAGATCGCGCCAAAGCTGCTGCGCGAGGGCGGGCAATTGGCGCTGTGTGGATCTGCGGCGGGAAATATCGGCTTGCCGCAGGGGCAGATCTATTCGGCGACCAAGGCGGGGGTGATCAACCTTGCAGAATCACTGCGCGCGGAATTGGCCGGGCGCGTGGATGTGCGTTTGATAAGTCCGGGGTTTGTCGACACCAGACTGACCCAGCGCAATGATTTCAAAATGCCCGCGCTGCTGACTGCCCAAGAGGCCGCGCGCGCCATCATCAAGGGTCTGAACCGGCGCGGTTTCGAGATTCACTTTCCTCGCCGATTGACCCTCGTGCTGAAATTGCTGCGCGCTTTGCCATATTGGGCAGCGCTCCCGCTGACGGGCCGCTTGACGAAACAGGAAACCCCGCGATGAGCCGCAGAACCTTGGACGTTCCAATCTTGCATAGCATCATCGCCTGCGTGTTGTTGCCGCTTTTGGTGGCAAATCTCGACGGTTTCTCTGCCACCCATTTCCCGGTGCCGCAAGTTGATCTGCTGGGGCAGCCCCTGGGCCATGCCCTTTTCGATCTGGCGAGGATCAGCCTGGGCATCTTGTGGCTGGCGGCGGCAATCACCGCAATCGCGCAGGCAATTCAAGCCGCTTCGAAAGTATCAAGGCAATGAAAATCCCTATCCTCTATCTGATCACGGTTGTGGTTTTCTTCGCCCTCGACGCCCTTGGTCTGCGCTACCTCATCAAGCCGGTGTTTGATCGTCACATCGCGCCTCTTTACGCAGATCCTTTCCGTGTCCTGCCAGCCGCGTTGTTCTATCTTGGCTATGTCGCGGGAATTTTGTGGTTTGTCTCGATTCCGGCCCTGCGCAATGGTGATTTGCAGTCTGCCCTGATCAACGGGGTTCTGCTCGGTCTCTTTGCCTATGGTACTTACGAATTCACCAATTACGCGACATTGCGCGACTGGAGCCTTGAACAAGTCGCGGTCGACACGATCTGGGGGGGCGTTCTGACCGGCTTTTCCGCCTGGGCCGGAGTTTTGGTTGCCCGAATGATGGCATGACAGGGGGGGCTTCGCATGGCAGAGCGTTTGTGGCTTCTCTTGACACCAGATCAGGTTGGACAGGATGGAAAAACCACAGCTTGAACCATGCCCCTCAAGTGGCATAATCTGGAGTTGATCGGCCCGCAGCCCAAATCTGCACCGCAGTTCCAAACCATTCGGCGATGGACGGGCGATGCAGATCTTCAGAGGACTCAATGTTCAAAAACTGGCAGCAAGAAAAAGCCACCGCAGCGCTCATCGACGAGGCGCAGGCCTTGGCCGACAAGCTGGCAAGCGCCAAGCCGCATATTCTGGACAGCCAGAGCGCTTTCGCGCAGTTTTGGGCGGCATCATACCTTGAGAACGGTCAGGATCTTCACGAGATGTTGGTTTGGAAGCCTGCTGCGATCATGAGGTTTGCTTCGACAGCCGAGGCAAAGATTGCGGCCCTCCGCAAAAGCCGGGACTATGACAGCAGCGACGGTCTGACGATATGGCTGCACACCGCGCGCGCCATCAGCCAGCCGCGCATTGCGCCTGCGGTTCGGGATATCTGGCGCCTGCTTATGCTGGCCGGACCAGATGCCGGTACGATGGCAGATGATCTGTTACAGGATGCAGGTCTGCCTGCACGGCAAGAATCTGCATGTGGCACTGATGCACGCCTTCGCAATGATGCGACTTCGGTTGGTTCCGGGTTGCGCCTGCCTAAGTCTGTTAGCCTTGATCTTTGCTGATCGACGGTAGGTCGGTTCTGTGTTGTAAGAGGTCAAAGACAACTGAATTGCGACGGGAACAGCGCAACTCATGGCAGGTTTCCAGTGTCTTCAACAATTGACAAGTCTCCCAGCGGGCTGCGGGCAACGCCTTGCGCTGTCCGGCGCGCAGGGCTGCTTTGATGATCTGGCACATCCATGAAAGCAAACGCTGCTGACCTTCCCTACTGGTGCCAAGATCAGGATGCGTTGATCGCAGCGCTGCAATCGGGCCCGGGTGGTCTGGGGTCAGCCAGGGCGACGCGGATCCTTGCCGAGGTTGGTCCCAACAGCGTTGAGCGGGCCGTGCGGCTGAGTGTGCTGCGCCTCATTCTGCGGCAGTTCGAAAGCCCGCTCGTGTTGATTCTGGTCTTTGCTGCCGCGATTTCACTGGTGTTGCAGCAATGGGTGGATGCCGGGATCATTCTGGCCATCGTGGTTGGCAGCTCTTTGCTGAGCTTCTTTCAGGAATACCGGGCCTCTAAAGCAGTCGATGAACTGAAAGAACGCCTTGCGCTGACGGCGCGGGTGCTGCGCGATGGCGTGGAACAGTTGGTGCCCGTTGCCCTGATCGTGCCGGGGGATGTGATCTTGCTGTCTGCGGGCAATCTGATCCCTGCGGATGGCCGGGTGATCGAGGCGCAGGATTTCCTGGTCAGCCAAGCCAGCATGACCGGCGAGTCCTTCCCGGTTGAAAAGCGGCCCGGGCAGGTTCGTGCCAATGCGCCGATCACCGAGCGCACCAACACCGTGTTTATGGGGGCCTCTGTGCGCAGTGGCTCGGCGCGGGTCTTGGCGGTAAAGACCAGTCGCGATACCGAGTTTGGAGCCATTGCAGCGCGGCTGGGCGCGCGTGAGCCGGAGACCGATTTTGCCCGTGGCGTGCGCCAGTTCGGCTATCTGCTGATCCGGGTGATGGTGGTTATCGTGATCTTTGTGCTGACGGTGAGCCTGCTGTTGCACCGGCCGGTTATCGATTCCATGCTGTTTGCCGTGGCATTGGCGGTTGGCCTTTCGCCCGAACTTTTGCCCGCCATCATCAGCGTGACCCTTTCTGCTGGGGCCCGCGCGATGAGCAAGCGCGGCGTCATCGTGCGGCGTCTGGATGCGATCGAAAACCTTGGCAGCATGACCATTCTTTGCACCGACAAGACCGGCACCCTGACCGAGGGCAAGATCGTTCTTCGCGAGGTTCTCGATGGTGCCAATGTGGCTTCGGATGCTTTGCGCAAACTGGCCTTTCTGAATGCGGCGTTTGAGACCGGTATTGAGAACCCGCTGGATGCGGCGATCAAGGAGGCGGGCGAAGCGGGCGGGCTTTCCACCGCCGGATATGCCAAGATTGACGAGATCCCCTATGATTTCGTGCGCCGCAGGCTGACCGTGGTAGTGGCACCAGATGGAGCCGCCCAGCACCTTATGGTGAGCAAGGGAGCGTTCGCCGAAGTGTTGGCGACCTGCACCAAGGTGGAAATCGGCGGCACGGCTCTGCCGATGGACGCGGCCCGAGGCGCGGGCCTTGAGGCAACCTTCAAGGCCAAAAGCGCCGAGGGGCTGCGCGTGCTGGCGCTTGCCACCCGCAGGTTCATCC
>JAGPBG010000166.1 GCA_018063485.1 Cypionkella sp. | reverse complement strand
CGGTTGGCATTTGCCGACCGTCTGGAGGACAGGCTGCGCAAAGGCAAGAAAGACAACAATCGCGGCGATTGAGCCGCGGGCGCGGTTACGCGGCTGAACGGCTGATGGTGATCTTGTTGCGCCCTGCGGATTTTGACGCCAGAAGCGCGTGGTCGGCGCGGGCGATGATCTGGGATACCGCATCATTGTCGGGCTGATCGGCGCTGGCAATCTTGCCGGCACTGGCCGAGCAGAAGGCAAGGCCAATCGAGACGGTGATGAACAGCGCGATATCTTGCTCAAGCACAATGGCAGAATTGCGAATGATTTCGCCAAGGCGTTCCGCGATGCCGCGCGCTTCGGCCAGGGTGATGTCTGGCAGAGCAATCAGAAATTCCTCGCCTCCGATTCGCGCAAGCATATCCTGATCGCGCAGACCGTTGCGCAGGCGGCTGGCCACCTCGATCAGCACGGTATCACCGCCCGCATGGCCAAAGCGATCATTCACCGTCTTGAACCGATCAAGATCGACGATCAGAACAGCATAGGGCTGACGGCTGGAAAGGGATGAGGCATGAATGGCCGTAAGTTGTGCAAGACCATAGCGACGGTTGTGCAAGCCGGTCAGCGGATCAATCACCGCCAGGCGCAGCCCCTGCCGGACCGAGGCCCGCAATCGGTCCGCCTCACGCTTGCGCGCCAGCAAACGCGCCAGCCGAAGGGCGGTTTCTTCAGCGCCGGTCGTCACCTCGATCAGTTCGTTTGCGCCCAGATCAAAGGCCATTGCGGCGTTGATCTGGGCGGGCTCCGAAAAAAGGATGCAAAACCGCGCATTGCGGGTGGGGGCACGGCTGCGCAATTCCGACATCAGTCGCAGGCCCGCGCCGGGGCTGGCCAAGTCCGAGTCGATCAGGAAAATATCGGGCGCGGTGCCGTCAATCAGGCCATTGCGCAGGCAGTCGTCGGGGGGGATCAGCACGATCCGGTCATGGCTGTGTTGGGCAAGTGCGTGGCGCAGGTGCAGCCCGCGTTCCGGGGTGGCGGTGATCAGCGCCAGCAGGCCGGGGCGTTCCAGCATTGGAGTCGCTTCGGCAAAGCCCATAAGCGCGAGTTTTCCCTTGTCGCGCGCCAGACCATCCATCTGATCGGCATTGCGGATCAGGCTGCGAATGCGGGCCAGCAGGGTTTGATCATCCACCGGCTTGGCCAAAAACGCATCCGCTCCGGCCCGAAAGACATTGGTGCGAAGGCTGTGATGCGCATTGGTGCCGACGAGGGCAATCACCGGAATGGTGCGGGTGAGCGGATCTGCGCGCAGGCGTTGCAGCACGGTTACCCCATCAAGATCGGGCAGTGACACATCCAGCAAGATCAGATCGGGCCGCTCTTTGGCCGCCATGGCCAAAGCCGTTGTGCCATCAACCGCCAAAAGCGCATGATAGCCGGCCTCGGTCAGCTTGACCTTGAGGACGATCCGGTTCGTTGCAACGTCATCCACAATAAGGATTTTGCCAACCATAACGGAATTACCTACTTTACCTGACCTGTTTCAAAGATCAATCTGACGTTTGATCCATATGGCAAGTGTGCCGGTAAAAGG
This sequence comes from Cypionkella sp., assembly GCA_018063485.1. Taxonomy (GTDB): domain Bacteria; phylum Pseudomonadota; class Alphaproteobacteria; order Rhodobacterales; family Rhodobacteraceae; genus CBDUEF01. Next base: position 4,163 of record JAGPBG010000166.1, on the reverse strand, counting down.
GTTAAGAAAACCTTTCCGAGGGCATAACAAAGCCGTGACAACTTGAGGGGAAATGCCTTGAAACAAGGGAAAACGCCGGCGAGCGAGCAAGATTCTGCCGAGACGCTCGCGCTTCAGGCGTTAACCTGGTTGATCAGACAACCGGAAGAGTTTTCCGCGTTTCAAGCGGCCTCGGGGGCGAATCCTGCGGATATGGCCAGCCTTGCACAAAGCCCGGCCTTTCTGGGCGCAGTGCTGGATTTCGTGCTGGAGGCCGACGCGCGGGTGATGGCGTTTTGTGATGCGCATGGAAAGCGCTATGACGCGCCGATGCAGGCCAAGGCGGTGTTGGCGGGGCCTGCGGCGATGAACTGGACTTGACAGATTTTTCTACACAAAGCGAACGGGAACCCCATGATCGACGGCTTGATTTTTGATAAAGACGGCACATTGTTTGATTTTCGCGCCAGTTGGGGCGCGGTTGGTGCGGCCTTGATTGATCAATTGTCGCCCTATGCCGCGCCGGGGCGTTCGGTTCAGCAGCTCTTGGGCTTTGATCCGGCCAGTGGGCATTTTCAACCCGACAGCCCGATGATTGCGATGACAACGCATGAAATCGCGGCAATGCTGGCGGAAAACATGACGGGGATTTCGCTGGCCGAGGTTACGCAGTTGATGGATCGGCTGGCGGTCGAGACCAATATGGTGCCAGCGGTGGCTTTGCGTCCGGTTCTGGCGGAGTTGCGGGCACGGGGGCTGAAGCTGGGGCTGGCGACCAATGACACCGAAATTCCGGCGCGGGCGCATCTGGAGCGGGCCGGGGTGCTGGATCTGTTTGATTTCGTTGCGGGTTGCGATTCCGGCTATGGCGGCAAACCGGCACCGGGGCAGCTTTTGGCTTTTGTTGCCAAACTGGGCCTGACACCGGGCCGGGTGATCATGGTGGGGGACTCGGTGCATGATCTGGATGCGGGACGGGCTGCGGGAATGCACGCGGTGGCGGTGCTGACCGGGATTGCCCTGAGAGCGGATCTGGAACCCCATGCCGATGTGGTTTTGGAGGACATTGGCCAGCTAGCCAAGTGGATCGACCAAAGGGCGACAGTTTAGCCGTTCGCGTATTCCAGCTAAAGGCGTTTACCGCATAACGCGGCGGGCAGCAAAAAACGACGCTTTTGCGTCGCTTATGGGGTGCGCGCTCTGACGAGCTTTCGGTCATCTTCATCAAAACGGTCCAAGACTTGCCAGACCGGGTTCAGCGATGGAGACCAAGATGACCGATGATGCAAACCGCAGACGCCGGGCCGGGGGCCGGGCAGGCAACAAGGTGCGCGCAGGATCGTCGGCCATTGATCAGATGCCGTGGCGGATTCCGGTTAACCCCGACCGACCGACAGAGCCTTTGGACGCTGACGGCGTGCAGGCGATCCATCGCGGCACCATGCGGATTTTGAAGGAAATCGGCATCGAGTTTCTGAACCCCGAAGCGGTCGAAATCCTGCGCAAAGCCGGGTGCAAGGTGACGGGCACCAATATCAGGATGGATGAGGAGTTCGTGATGGAGATGGTGGGCCGCGCGCCTTCCAGCTTTACCATCACCCCGCGCAACCCGGAACGCGAAGTGATCATGGGCGGCAAGCATATGCTGTTCGTCAACGTATCCTCGCCGCCGAATTCCTGGGATCTGGAACGCGGAAAACGCTCGGGTGATTTTGAAACCTTCAAGGATTTCATGAAGTTGACGCAGTATTTCAACTGCATTCATATAGCAGGCGGCTATCCGGTGGAGCCGATCGACATTCATCCGGCGGTGCGCCATCTCGATTGCCTTTATGAAAAGCTGACTCTGACCGACAAGGTTTGCCACGCCTATTCGCTGGGGGCAGAGCGGGTTGAAGATGTGATGGAAATGGTGCGCATTGCTGGCGGCCATAGCCATGAGGAGTTCAACGCGCGCCCGCGGATGTATACCAATATCAACTCGGTTTCGCCGCTGAAACATGATTATCCGATGCTGGACGGCGCGATGCGGCTGGCGCGGCGCGGGCAGCCGGTGGTGGTGACACCGTTCACGCTGGCGGGCGCAATGGCACCGGTGACAATGGCGGGTGCGGTGACGCTGAGCCTTGCCGAGGGCCTGGCCGCAATTGCGCTGTTGCAATATATCAATCCGGGCTGTCCGGTGGCGCTGGGCACCTTTACCTCGAATGTGGATATGAAATCGGGCGCGCCTGCGTTCGGAACGCCCGAATATATGCGTGCCACACAAATGACCGGGCAATTGGTGCGCTATTACGGCCTGCCGCTGCGCTCATCCGGTGTGTGCGCGGCGAATGTGCCGGACGGTCAGTCGATGTGGGAAACCTCGAACAGCCTATGGGCGGCGGTGCAAAGCCAGACCAATATGGTCTATCACGCGGCCGGATGGCTGGAGGGAGGGCTGATTGCCAGCCCGGAAAAGTTCATCATGGATTGCGAAGTGCTGCAAATGATCCAGCGCTATTTCGAGGCCGCGACCTATGCCACAACCGAGGAGGACATCGCGATAGATGCGATCAAGGAGGTCGGTCCCGGCGGGCATTACTTCGGCTGTCAGCACACCCAGGACCGCTATCAGACCGCATTTTACGCGCCCTTTGTGTCGGATTGGCGCAACTACGAGGCCTGGCAGTTGGACGGTTCGGTCTGGACGGCCGAGCGGGCGCATGGGATCTACAAGCAGATCATGGCCGAATTCGAAGCGCCCGAGATGAACGGCGACCATCAGGAAGAGTTGCGCCAGTTCGTGGCGCGCAGAAAGCAGGAAGGCGGCGTTCCGACCGATTTCTGATCAGGTTTTCCCTACTGGCACGGCGGTCTTGGTCCCTGTAGGTTGGGGCTGCAACCAGAGGGCAGCCCATGATCAAATCAACGCGCAATCGGTTCTTGATGGCCCTGATCGGTGCGGCTGCGGGGATCAGCCTGTATCTTCTTGGCAACGAGATTGGCCACGATACATTTCCTGAGCGGGCGGTTTTCGCGCTCTTCGCCTTTGCAGCCAGTTTCTTTACGGCCTGGCTCGCCATCGCCGGTCCGTTGAAAATCACCCGCGCTGCCTTGGGCGCTTTGGCCGTGGCCGTGGTGGTCGCGGTGCTGTTCACTTGGGCGGGCTTTCGCTTTGCCACCATGATGCGGTTTTTGGATACGCTGCTGCCGATCCTGATGGCGGCGGTTTTGACAATGATCCCCTTGCCGTTTTTGATTGCCGCCGCCGGGCCGGGGTGGCGCGATTATCCGACGCTGTTCCAACAGGCCTGGAGCATCTTCGTGCGCCTCTCTTTGGCTTGGGTGTTTGTGGCGGTGTTCTGGGCGGTGATCTTGCTGTCCAGCACCTTGCTGAACCTTGTTGGCGTGACGGTGATCGAGGATCTGCTTGAGCATGAAGTCATGCCGTTTGTGATCACCGGGTGCGTGCTTGGTTTGGGCTTGGCAGTGGTGAACGAACTGCCGGGTTATGTCTCGCCGTTTCTGGTGCTGCGGCTGCTCAGGCTGTTGCTGCCCGTGGTTCTTGTGGTCCTGGTGGTGTTCCTGGTCGCGGTGCCGCTGCACGGGTTGAGTGGGCTTTTTGGCCATTTTTCAGCCGCAGCAACTCTGATCGCCATGGTTGCGGCGGGGGCTACTCTGGTTACAGCGGCGATTGACCAGAGCGATGAAGAGGCGACGGCAACGGTTTGGATGCGGCGGGCGGCGCAGGCACTTGCCGTGGTGTTGCTGTTGCCGGCGGCTTTGGCGCTGTGGGCAATCTGGTTGCGTGTGGCGCAGTACGGCTGGACGCCGGGACGGATTTTTGCGGCGCTGACGGCGTTTCTGGCGATGGGCTATGGGGTAAGCTATGCGTTGGCGGTATTGCGTGGCCCAGGCTGGATGGCACGGATCCGGCGGGCCAATGTGGGTATGGCGCTGGTGTTGATTGCGGCGGCGGCCCTATGGTTGACTCCGATCCTGAATCCCGAGCGCATTTCAGCCAATGGTCAGATGGCGCGGTTTGAGGCGGCAAAGCGCGATCCGGCAACGCTGGATCTTCATGCCTTGGGCAAATGGGGCAAGTCAGGGACTGAGACGCGTGAAAGCCTTGCCAGAATTGCGGCCGAACCGGGAAACGAAGCCTTGGCCAGGTTGTTGGCGGCTGGGCCGGAGGTGAATAG
>JAGPBG010000002.1:18170-19920 GCA_018063485.1 Cypionkella sp. | reverse complement strand
AGGATATGGACTGGAGAATGGATCGCCGCGGGCTGCTGAAAACGGCGGGCGCGGCGCTCGCGGGGGCCTTTGGCGGCCCGCATCTGGCTTGGGCTGCGGATGGCACCACCCTGCGCCTCCGCGTCACCGCCGATTTTCAGGTGCTTGATCCCTTTGGCATCATCGGCGAGTTGGACGATATCATCCCGCGCTGCACGACAGTCACCCTGCTTCGCGTCGGTGACATGCGCGAGGGCAATCCGCTGTCACTTTACGCCGCCGAAAGCCTTGATGCCACCGACCCGACAAAACTGGCGTTCAAGCTGCGCGAAGGGCTGGTCTGGAGCAATGATTTCGGGCCCGTGACGGCAGAGGATGTGAAGTTCTCGTTCGAGCGCCTTGCCGGTTCGGCTTCGGCCTGGGCCTATCAGTTCGAACATCTGGATCATGTCGAGGTGATTGATGAACGCTCGGGCATCATCCACCTGAAGGATGCGTTCAAGCCGTTTCAGGTTATTGCCCTGCCCTATTACGGTGGCCATATCATCTGCAAAAAGGCGGTGGAGGCGGTGGGCGGCAGCTTTACCACCAAGATGCCCGCCGAATGTGGGCCATATCTTTTTGACACATGGGAGCAAAATCAGAAGATCTCGCTGAAAGCAAACCCGGCATGGACCGGGCCAAAGCCCGATTTCGAGCGGATCGAGTTTGACATCGTTGGCGATGATCAGGCGGCTTTGCTGGCCTATGAGGCCGACGCCTATGACTTCAGCCGCCTCGCGCAAAACGCCGCGCGGACGGTAAAATCAGCGATGCCGCCGAATTCGACGCTGATCGAGGCCCCCTCCACCCGCTACACCTGGCTGACGATCAATACCAATGCCGAGCCGCTGAAAGACCCGCGGGTGCGGGAGGCCATTCAACTGGCCTATGACGGAGATGCGGTCTTGCAAGGTGCCTATGACGGTTCGGTACCGCGCGCCACGGGCGTGATCGCCCCCGGACCCTATGCGCGCACCGCGAATATCCACGCCACCCGCGACGTTGAAAAAGCCAAGGCGCTGCTCGCCGAAGCGGGGGCCGAGGGGTTGACCTTGCATCTGGTGGCATTGACCGACAGCACCTCGCAGACCATCGCGCAGATCATTCAGGCTTCGCTTGGCGAAGCCGGGATCACGGTGGAAATCCAGCCCACCGAAGATGCGGCCTATTGGGCGGTGGGCGACAAGACGGCGGGCGATGGCTACAAATCCATCGAACTGGTGTTGATGAACTTTGCCGGCGGCATCGAGCCTACCGAGAACCTTGTCTGGTTCATGCCCGATCAGATCGGCATTTATAACTGGTCGTTTTTCGACAATACCGAATATGCCGATCTTTTTCACAAGGTGCAGCTTGAAACCGAGGATGCCAAGCGGGTTGAGATGTTCCACCGGATGGAGGATCTGATGGAGCAATCGGGAGGCTTTATCTTCATCGCGTTCGAGCCCTATGTGGCGATCCATCACAGCGATATCGTTCCGGTCATTCTTGCCGATGGTCATCCCAACCCGACCATGTTTAAAAGGGCCTGAAACCGGAACAGGCGCGAGAGGGTGGCCTTCTCGCGCCTGATCGGTCAGGAGAGTGGCATGATGAAAAGCCCGAAATACCGCCGGTATTCCAGCGCGGAGCGCGGGGGGATGCTGATCAAGGCGGGGCTGGCCTGCCTTGCGCGTGGCGGTATTCTTGGCTTTACCATCGACAACATCTGCCGCGAGGCGGGCGTGTC
>JAGPBG010000002.1:0-18070 GCA_018063485.1 Cypionkella sp. | reverse complement strand
TTTGTCAAGATGCACGGCCTGCGCAATCATTTTGTCATCTTTGACCGGCGGATCGACCGCCGAGCTTTTCGCAGTCGGGATATTGTTCGGATCTGCGATAGCCAGATTGGTGTCGGCGGCGACCAGTTGCTGACGATCGAACAGCCTTCCCCCAAAGGGGTCGCGGCGGGGGCCACAGCAGCGATGCGTATCTTCAACATTGATGGCCGCGAGGTTTCGGCCTGCGGCAACGCCACGCGATGCGCAGCCCATCTGTTGATGGAGGAAAGCAGCGCGGCCGAAATAGTGCTGGAAACCAAGGGCGGCCTACTGCGGTGCTGGCGGACTGGCCCTCTGGAGGTGAGTGTCGAGCTTGGCCCCATCGGCTGGAACTGGCGCGAGTTTCCGCTGGCGCGCGCGGTTGACATGTTCGATCTGCCGGTTTCAAACGGCCCGCTGCGCCATGGCGTTGGCTTGTGGATCGGCAACCCTCATGCCGTATTCTTCGTTGATCGCCTGGCCGATATTGATCTGGCGCGCGATGCTGCCCCGATCCATGACGATCCGCTGTTTCCCGAGGGCGTGAATGTTGGCGTGGCCGAGTTGGTCGATGCCCAGACCATCCGCCTCAAAGTTTGGGAGCGCCCCGGCATTGCGACCCAAGCCTGTGGCACGGGGGCCTGCGTGGCAGCCTTTGCCGCGCGCAAGATGGGGCTGAGTGCGAGCAACAGCTTTACCGTGCATCTGCCAGCCGGGCCACTGTCGATCACACTTTGCGGCGAAATGGCCCTGATGGCGGGGCCAGTGGCCTATTGCTGCCACGGTTTTGTCGAGGCGGAGGCAGTTTACAGCTTTGACTGAGCGCGCCCGGCGTCAGGCGGTGATGCGCACCCCGCGCTGATCCAGCAAGACACAAGCTGCGGGATCAAAGCCCACCTGAACCGCCTCGCCCTCACGCGTCACCGGGCCACTGATCTGCGTATTGGCGCGGATGATCGTGCCGCTGCCAATATCAATTTCGTAAATCGCACTGCCGCCCAGATAGGAATTGGACAATACCCGCCCCGTCAGCCGGTTGCCCGCGGCCTCAGGGCCGACCGACACCTTCTGCGGGCGCACCACGACGGTGATCGCGCTGCCTGTGGCAAGGGGTTTGGGCGCCTCGACCGTCACCGCTTGCCCTGCGGTCAGCGCAACCGTGATCTGCGATCCCTGCACGCTGGCGACTTTGCCTGCAAGCATATTGGCCTTGCCCAGAAAATCGGCGACAAAGGCGGTGGCCGGAGTATCATAAACCTGTTGCGGCGTGCCGATCTGCTCCATCGAGCCTGCGTTCATCACCACGATCTGATCCGACATCGACAGCGCTTCTTCCTGATCATGGGTCACAAAGATCGCCGTAATGCCGGTGGCTTTTTGAATCTTCTTGATCTCGACGCGCATCTCCTCGCGCATATTGGCATCGAGCGCCGAAAGCGGCTCATCCAGCAACAGAACCTCGGGTTCAAACACGATGGCGCGGGCCAGAGCGATACGCTGCTGCTGGCCGCCCGAAAGCTGCGAGGGCAGTTTCTTCTCGCTGCCCGGAAGCCGCACCATTTCAAGCGCCTGCGCCACTTTTCGGGCGATTTCAGGCTTGGGCACGTTTCGATATTTCAGCCCGAAGGCGACATTGTCGAACACATTCTTATGCGGAAACAGCGCATAGCTTTGAAACACCAGACCGATGTTACGTTTGTAGATCGGCACATCATCAACCCGCCGCCCGCCGATGGAAATCTGGCCGGTGGTCACATCGACCAGGCCCGCGATCGAGCGCAGGATCGTGGTCTTGCCGCAGCCCGACGGCCCCAGCAAGGTGACAAAGCTGCCCTTGGCGATCGCCAGCGAGAAGTTTCGCACCGCGACGAAAGAACCATAAGCGATGTTGATGTCGCGAAACTCGACTGCGGGAGATAACCCGGCCGTCTCCGGCCGGGGTGTCTGGGTGGTGTTTGCCATACTGTCAGGCACCTTTCGAGATACGATCCCATTGCTTGGTCCACTCATCTTCGTTCGCGGCCCAATAGACCGGGTCCGCGAAAGTAAGCGAGGTCATGGTGCCGGTTGGATCGAAGGCCGGAAGTTTTGCGATCTTGTCGGTGAGCTTGACCTTGTTGGGATCAAGCGACGGCGGATAGCTCTGGCCTTCGGCCACGGCAATCGAGGTTGCCGGATCGAGCATGAAGTTGATCAATTCCTCACATTCAGCCATCGGCGAGCCTTTCAGGATCAGCATATCCTCCATCCAGGCATAGGAACCGGGTGGATCAAGATAGCCGATCGGATGGCCTTGATCTTGCAAGGCGGCAACGCGGCCCGACCAGGCATCGGTGACCACGATCTCGCCCTTGGAGAGCAGGTCCATCAGCTCGGCACCTGAACTCCAGAACTTCTTGGCCAGATCCCGCGTCTCGCGCACCTTGGCCCAGATCGCATCCATATCCTTGATGTCATTGGGATCCTGGCCGGTGGCAAGTGCGGCATACCAGACCCGTGTTGTCATATCGCCATTGCCACCGATCTTGCCGGCGTATTTCTTGTCCGCCAGCAGAGCCGCGCCCTTCTCCTTGGCCTCCTCGGCGGAGATGAAATTGGTGTTATAGGCAAGTCCGGTGGTGCCATAATCGTAGGGAATCGCCGACAGCTTGGGCGTCAGTTTGCGGAAGGGCGCAATCATCGGCTCCAGTACATTGGCCAGATTTGGAATATTGGCCTCGTTGATTTCCGAGTTCATCCCGGCGTTGACGTATTTGATGTAATAATTGACGCCCGAGGAATGGATGACCTGAAAATCGCCGGGCTTGGAGGTTTTGATCTTGGTGATGATCTCGTTCTCATCGCCAAAGGTGCCTTGCACCACTTTGATGCCGGTCTTGGCGGTGTAGGGCTGGAAGGCGAATTTGTCGATTGCCTCCTGCACCGTGCCGCCCCAGCCATCAAAGCGCACTTCGGTGGCACCAGCCGCCAGCGCCCGCCCGACCCAAGGCATGGATACCCCGGCAGTCGTGGCAGCAGCAGCCGTCAGTGTCAGGAAAGTCCGCCGGCTCAGATCACCGTTCGCATAGCGTTCGTGCAGCCTTTCCAGCCGCTTGGTGGTCGATATTTTCATCGTCAAGTCTCCCTTTGTTGGCCACGTTTCTTGTATCGGCTCAGGCTTTGCATCAGCAGCCCGCCGATCAGCGGAATACCCACAGTCACGAGGATCATGACCGTGCCGAGCGCATTGATCTCGGGACTGATCGAGATCTTGAGCATCGACAGGATCTGGGTAGGCATCGTCTCCACCCCGGCAGGACGCCAGAACAGGCTGGCCGAGGTGTTGTCGAAGGAAATGGTGAAAGCCAAGAGCGCGCCCGCCACCACAGCCGGAAACAGCAACGGCAGGGTGATTTCGCGGAAAGATTGCAGCCGCGTCGCCCCAAGTGACAGCGCCGCCTCGTCATAAACCCGCCGGATTCCCACCAGACGCGCCTGCACGATCAGTACCACATAGGGCATCGCCAGCAATATATGCCCCAACACCAGCAGCGTCAGCGTTCGCGGCTGATCAATCGCCTTGATCATCACCAAAAGACCAACCCCAAGGATGGTTTCGGGCACCAAGGCGGGCAAGATGACCAGAGTACTGAGGATCTGCTTGCCGCGAAATTCGAACCTGACCAACGCATAGGCCGTGATCAACCCGATGGAAGTGGTAACCGATGCCGTCACCAACGCGATCCACAGCGAGGTGCGAAAGGCCGCAAGAACCTGCTCATTGGCCATCAGCTTGGCGTACCACCTGAGGCTGAATCCGGTCATCGGAAAGCCGCCGAACATCGACGCGTTGAATGACAGCACCACAGTGGCGAGGATCGGCGCGAACAGAAAGACATAGACGCAAAACGTGACAAAGCCAGTCAACCGCCAGGCCCATTTGCCCTCACTGTTGCGCTTTCGTGCCATCACCCACCCAACCCTTTGACGATCTGCGACATGCCCATGTAGCGGGTGTAAATCGCGGCAGCAAAGCCAAGGATCACGAACAGCACAATCGACAGCGTGGCCCCCATCGGCCAGTTCAACTGCCCCATGATGGTGTCATAGATCAGATTGCCAAACAGCGCATCGCGACCCGACCCCAAAAGCTGCGGGGTCACATAGCTGCCCGCCGCCAGAACAAAGCAAAGCAGCAACCCCGCCGCAAGTCCGGGCAGCGACAAGGGCAGCGTCACTTCGCGGAACGCCTGCGCATTGGTGCAACCCATCGAGCGGGCCGCCGAGATCAGCGTGCGGTCGATGCTCTCAAGGCTGACATAGACGTTCAAAATCATATAGGGCAGCAGAAAGTGCAGCAGCCCCATGATCACGGCACCTTCGGTATACAGCATCTGCAACGGCTCATGGATCAGCCCGAGCTTGAGCAGCATGACATTGATCACGCCTTGCTCGCCAAGAATATGGATCCAGGAAAAGGTGCGGATGGTAAAGCTGATCCAGAACGGCACGATCAACAGCAAAAGCAGCAGCCATTTGTGCTTGAAGCTTGTAGCCCAGATGAAATAGGCCGGAAAATAGCCCAAAACCCCGCAGATCACCGCCGTCATTCCTCCAACCCTGAGTGTCTTGAGCAAGAAGCCATGATAATAGCTGTCGGTCAGGAACTCATGCCAGTTCGCCAGGGTCAGCGTGCTGGCCTCGACGCCAGCGGTGACAAAGGTGAAGAATGTATAGACCAGCATCACCGCAATCGGCAGGATCAGGAAAAAGATCAGCAGCAAGAATGCCGGAGCAATCAGCAGCCAAGCCAGCCGAGAATCATATAACGTCCATCCCTTGGTCATCGCCACCCATTCGCCAGCGCGACAGTCACAGCGCTTGCCTGTTGTTCTCTTTCGACAAACCTGCGCTATTGCCGCCCTTCTGTCCAGAGGCTGCGGACGGCCTCTTGCCGTCAGCGTTGGCTTTGTGCCCAGTGCGGGTTGATCAAAGGCTCAAGATTCGAACGCGGCAACTTGCGTCCCAGAATATGATCTGCCGCCTTTTCTCCGGTCATGATTGACGGCCCGTTCAAGTTGCCATTCGTCACCTGCGGGAAAATCGAGCTGTCAGCAACCCGCAGCCCCTGCACCCCGATCACCCGACATTCAGGATCGACCACCGCCAAAGGGTCATCCGCCCGCCCCATCCGACAGGTGCCGCAGGGGTGATAGGCGCTTTCCACATGCTCCCGAAGAAACGCATCCAATTGCGCATCGGTAACAATATCCACCCCCGGTTGGATTTCTGCCTTCACATGTGGCCGCATCGCCTCTTGCCCGAAAATCTCCCGCGTCAGCCGCACCACTTGCCGGAAATCCTCCCAGTCGCTGGCTTGCGACATATAGTTGAACAGGATTTTCGGCGCGTCCTTGGGATCACCCGACCGCAACGTGACAGCCCCGCGCGAGGCCGATCGCATCGGCCCGGTATGCACCTGAAACCCATGCCCGCCCGCCGCAACCTTGCCATCATAGCGTACGGCGATCGGCAGGAAATGATACTGGATATCAGGATATTCCACCCCGGCCCTGGAGCGAATGAAGGCGCAGCTTTCAAACTGATTGCTCGCCCCCAATCCGGTGCCGGTGAACAGCCACTGCGCCCCAATCGCGGCTTTCCCCAGCAGGTTCCAATACTTATACAGCGTGATCGGCTGAATCGCCTGAAACTGCATGTAAATTTCCAGATGGTCTTGCAGGTTCGCCCCCACGCCGGGCCGATCCGCAACCACTTCAATCCCGTGTTCGCGCAAAGCCTGTGCATCGCCAATGCCCGAAAGCATCAATATCTTGGGCGAGTTGATCGACGAAGCCGCAACGATCACTTCGACCCCCGCTTTGATCACCTCAACCTTGCCGCCGCGCTCAATCTGCACCCCCACGGCGCGACCCTTCTCGATCACCACACGCCGCGCAAAGCCACGCACAACCGAGACATTCCCCGCCTTGATCGCTGGCCGCAAATAGGCATTGGCCGCCGACCAGCGCCGCCCCTGCCAGATTGTCGCCTCCATAGCGCCGAAGCCTTCTTGCGACTGGCCGTTGTAATCCTCAGTCACCGGATAGCCCGCTTGCCGCCCCGCCTCGATGAACGCATTGAACAGCGGATTGCGCCGGGGTCCGCGGGTGATGTGCAGCGGGCCGGAATTGCCTCGAAACGCCGCGTCGCCGCTATCGCCGTGCCAATTCTCCATCCGCTGGAAATACGGCAGCACATCGGCATAAGACCAACCCTGCGCACCCATCGCCTCCCATGTCTCGAAATCCTTGGCATGGCCGCGCACATAGACCATGCCGTTGATGCTGGATGATCCGCCAATCACCTTTCCGCGCGGCGTGGCAAGCCTGCGGCCCCCCAGATATGGTTCTGGTTCCGACTGAAACCCCCAGTCGTAAATTCCCATATTCATTGGATAAGACAGCGCCGCCGGCATCTGGATGAACGGCCCCATATCGGTGCCGCCCTGCTCGATCACCACCACCTTCTTGCCCGCTTCGCCCAAACGATAGGCAATCGCCGCCCCCGCCGAGCCCGATCCGATGATCACATAATCCGCCGTCATTTCTTTTCCACTTCAACAATCGCACCGCCGGCCGCGCCCCCGAAGTGGGCCGGCGAGCGCGCCTTAGTAAGGGGCATCAACCGGGCCAAGACCGACATATACACTCTTCACCTGAGAATAATGCTCTACCGCCGCATGGCCGTTTTCACGGCCCACGCCCGAAGATTTCATCCCGCCAAACGGCGCCTCAACCGGCGTCAGATTATAGGCGTTGATCCAACAGGTTCCGGCCTGCAAGGCCGCAATCACCCGATGCGCGCGGGTCAGATCAGCGGTGAACACCCCCGCCGCAAGGCCAAATTCGGTATCATTCGCCCGCGCAACCGCCTCGGCCTCGGTGTCGAAATCCAAGACCGCCATCACCGGCCCGAACACCTCTTCACGCGCAATCGTCATCGCGTCGGTCACATCAGCAAACACCGTCGGCTGCACATAAAACCCGGTGTTCAGCGCCGCCCGGCCGCCACCGCAGATCAGCGTCGCACCCTCGGCTTTGGCCGTTTCGATATAGGCCATAACCTTCTCCATCTGAACAGCCGAGACCAACGGCCCCATCTGGGTGACCTCGTCCAGAGGATCGCCCAACACAATCGAATCCGACCGCGCCGCCAACCGCTCCAAGAACCGCGCCTTGATGCCCTTTTGCACGAAAACCCGTGTGCCATTGCTGCACACCTGCCCGGCGGAATAGAAATTGCCCAACATCGCCGCGCCCACGGCATCCTCGATACTCGCGTCATCAAACACCAGAATCGGGCTTTTGCCGCCCAATTCCATCGTCACATGCCGCACGCCCGCCGCAGCCGCTGCATAAACCTTTTGCCCCGTCGGCACCGATCCGGTCAGCGATACCTTGGCCACGCGCAGGTCAGTCACCAGCGACGCCCCAACCGCACCGCGCCCCTGCACCACATTGAAAAGTCCCGCAGGCAACCCTGCCTCGATATAAATCCGTGCCAGTTCAAGCGCCCCCAGGGGCGTCACTTCCGACGGTTTGAACACCATCGCGTTGCCCAAAGCCAAAGCAGGCGCGGATTTCCAGCAGGCGATCTGGCTGGGATAATTCCACGCACCAATCCCCACACAAACCCCCAATGCCTCACGGATCGTATATACAAAATCGCGCCCCAAAGGGATGGATTCCCCGCAAACCGTGGGGGCCAGACCGGCGAAATACTCCAAAGCATCCGCGCCCGAGGGCCAATCGGCCACCAGCGTTTCCTGAATCGGCTTGCCGGTATCCAGGGTTTCCAACCGCGCCAATTCCGGGTTACGCTTGCGGATGATGTCGCTTGCACGCCGCAAAATCCGCGCACGTTCAACCGGACGCAGCGCTGCCCAAGCCCCTTGCGCCCGCGAAGCCGAGGCCAAGGCCGCCTCAATCACGGCAGGCGTCGCCTCATGCACGCGGGCGACCACCTCGCCCGTCGCGGGGTAAATCACCTCGATCACCGTTCCAGCGGTATCCTCAAGATAGGCGCCATCGACAAAATGGCTGGCCATCGGCTGCGCTTTCATATCATCCCTCTTTCAACTGTATATTCAGATAATTAAGTGCCATATTTACTGCAAATGCCCCATCCGGTTGCCCCGATTTCAACACCTCGCGCAGATACAGGCCGTCGATCAACGCCCCCAAGCCATCGGCAATTTCCCCCGCTCTTGGCCCCGCCAACTTCCGCAGTTCGGCCATCAAGTTCGACCGCAACCGCCCCTGATAAATCGCCAGCAACCGCCGCGCCTGCGGAGTTGTCTGCGCCAGCACCCAGAAATTCAGCCAGGCCCCCACTGCCTCACGCCGGAAGTTCCCGGCCGAAAAGGACGCTCGCAACACCGCCTCCAGCCGCGCCCTGGGGCCCTGCACAGCACCCAATGCCCCCCGCACTTCGGCCCCGTAGATCGTCATGATGTGGCGCATCGCCGCCAGAAACATCTCTTCTTTTGATCCGAAGTAGTGGTGCGCCAACCCGCTTGACATGCCCGCCCGCTTGGCAATCTGGCTCACCGTCACGTCCAAAGACCCGGTGCGCGCGATTTCGACAATCGTGGCTTTGACCAAAGCCGCCTTTCGTATAGGCTCCATTCCTAGCTTCGGCATCGCTTTGCTCCAGTTTTTTCTTGCCTTTTGGGGTAGCGCGCGTTTATTGACTCGTCAATCAACAATAACAGGGAGATCAAAATGAGCCTTCGTTCCACACTTCTGGCCAGCGCTGTGGCCTTTGCTTTCGCCGGTTCCGCCCATGCGGCCGGCTGCGACAAGGTAACTTTCTCGGATGTTGGCTGGACCGATATCACCGCCACAACCGCCGCCACCACCTTGGTGCTTGAGGCTTTGGGCTATGAAACCGAAACCAAGGTGCTGTCGGTTCCGGTGACATATGAGGGACTTGCTTCGGGCGATATCGACGTTTTCCTTGGCAACTGGATGCCGACGATGGAAAGCAATATCGCGCCCTACCGCGATGCCAAAACCGTTGACACCGTGCGCGTCAATCTTGAGGGCGCGAAATACACCCTTGCGACCAATGCCAAGGGCAGCGAACTCGGGATCAAGGATTTTGCCGACATCGCCGCCCATGCCGCCGATCTTGATGGGAAAATCTACGGAATCGAGGCAGGCAATGATGGAAACAAACTGATCCTTGATATGATCGACAAAGACGCCTTCGGCCTGAAAACCGCCAAGGTCGAGTTGGTGGAATCCTCGGAACAGGGGATGTTGGCTCAGGTTGAGCGCGCCGATAATGAAGGCAAGGCCATCATTTTCCTTGGCTGGGAACCCCACCCGATGAACGCCAAGTTCAAGATGTCTTACCTGACCGGCGGCGATGATTTCTTTGGCCCCAATCTTGGCGGAGCGACCGTGCTGACCAACACCCGCGCCGGTTATGTCGGCGAATGTGCCAATGCCGGCAAGCTGCTGACCAACTTGTCCTTCACGCTGGCCATGGAGAACGAGATCATGGGCGCGATCCTGAATGATGGCACCGATCCTCGCGTCGCCGCCAAAACCTGGCTGGCAGCGCATCCTGATGTGATCGGCCCCTGGCTTGACGGCGTCACCACCAAGGACGGTGGTGATGCGATGGCGGCAGTGACTGCCGCGCTGAAATAAGTGAAACGGCCCCCGCGCAATCGGGGGCCTTTTCCATTCCAATTCCGGGGGCAGGATGGACTGGCTGACAGCGTATAAAATTCCAATCGGGGCATGGGCCAACACGGTCTTTATCTGGATGAAAACCCATATGAGCGGGTTTTTCAACGCCATTTCCAAAACACTGGAATGGATGATCGACAGCTTCCTGTGGCTCCTGAACGCCCCCGATCCCCTCATAATAATCGCGATTTTCATGGCACTTGCCTGGATCTTGCAGCGCAACTGGAAGATTTGCATCGGCGTCGGCATCGGCTTTCTGTTTGTGCTGAACCAAGGCTACTGGAAGGAAACCACCGAAAGCCTGACGCTGATCCTGTCGGCCTGCGCAGTCTGCATGGCCATCGGCGTGCCCGTCGGCATCGCCTGCGCCCACAGTCCACGCCTCAACGCCGCGCTTTCGCCAGTGCTTGATCTCATGCAGACCCTGCCAACCTTTGTCTATCTGATCCCCGCCATCATATTCTTCGGCATCGGTATGGTGCCGGGCCTGATCGCCACGGTGATTTTCGTCCTCCCCGCTCCGATCCGGCTGACCGAACTCGGCGTCTCCTCCACCCCCACCGCGCTGCTGGAGGCCGCAACCGCCTTTGGTGCCACGCCACGGCAACGGCTGTGGAAGGTAGAACTGCCTTGGGCGCTGCCGCAGATCATGGTGGGGCTGAACCAGACCATCATGCTATCACTTTCAATGGTCGTCATCGCCTCGATGGTCGGGGCGAACGGGCTGGGCGTGCCGGTGATGCGCGCCCTTGCCTCGGTCAACGCCGCCAAAGGCTTTGAATCCGGCTTTGTCATTGTCGTGGTCGCCATCGCCCTGCGCTCCACCTTTCAGCGCAAGGTGAAATGATGGTCAATGCCGTAGAGTTCGACCGCGTCAGCATCGTGTTTGGCGATCACCCCGAACATGCCTTGCCGCTGATGGATCAGGGGATGTCTCGCCCCGATATTCAGGCGAAAACCAGCCAAATCCTCGGGGTGCATGACTGCACGCTTTCGGTCGCCGAGGGCGAGATTCTGGTGCTGATGGGCTTGTCAGGTTCCGGCAAATCCACTCTCTTGCGTGGCGTGAATGCGCTCAATCCCGTGGTGCGCGGCGAGGTGAGGGTGCATGACGGCAATAGCATGGTCTCGGTCACCAAAGCCGATCCTGCCACTCTGCGCCGCTTGCGCCTTTCCCATATTGCCATGGTATTTCAGGCCTTTGGTCTGCTGCCTTGGCGAACTGTGCGTGATAATGTCGGCCTTGGGCTGGAACTGGCCGGCCAAAACCCCGAGCAACGCCGCGCCAAGGTAGATGAACAACTGGCGCTGGTAAACCTGAGCCAATGGGCCGATCGCAAAGTGGGGGAACTATCCGGCGGTATGCAGCAACGTGTCGGCCTCGCCCGCGCCTTCGTGACCAACGCGCCGATTCTGCTGATGGACGAACCCTTCTCGGCCCTCGATCCGCTGATCCGCACCCGCCTTCAGGATGAACTACTGGACCTGCAAGCCAAGCTGAAACGCACGATCATTTTCGTCAGCCACGATCTGGATGAGGCCTTCAAACTCGGCAACCGCATCGCTTTGATGGAGGGTGGGCGCATCGTCCAAATCGGCACCGCGCGCGAGATCATCGCCAACCCGTCCTCGGAATATGTCGCCGATTTCGTCGCCCATATGAATCCCTTGGCCGTGCTGACCGCCCGCGATGTGATGGAGTCCGGCGAAAGCAGTGCACCATCAGTGGATTGCGAAACCCCGGTGAAAGCCCTGATGGAGCAACTCTCCACCGGCGCATCCGAACTGAGCGTCACCGAAAACGGTCAGCCCATCGGCCGCGTCACCGCAGCCGCGCTGATGGCCAAACTGATCAACCCGCGCGGACCAGTCTGACCGGAGCAGTCTGACTATCGCAACTTGATCATTCGATCACATCATCGGCGGCAACCTTCTTTGCCGCCGGTTTTTTCGCAACCGCCTTTTTCGCCGCAGGCTTCTTGGCAACCGCCTTCGCCGGGGCCTTTTTCACCGCCGCCTTCTTGGCCGGAGCCTTTTTCGCAGCGCCCTTCTTGCCAGATTTCCCCGCCTTCTCGGCAATCAGTGCCAGCGCCTCATCCAGCGTCACCGCTTCGGGCGTGATCTCTTTCGGCAGGGTCGCATTCACCTTGGCCCATTTCACATAAGGCCCGT
The DNA here is from genome assembly GCA_018063485.1 of Cypionkella sp. GTDB lineage: Bacteria > Pseudomonadota > Alphaproteobacteria > Rhodobacterales > Rhodobacteraceae > CBDUEF01. The sequence goes on along the minus strand of JAGPBG010000002.1, from coordinate 6,137 downwards.
ATTTCCCCGGCATCACCTGCACCGCGCCACCATCGGGATGCTCGCCCAGTTCGCGCAGCGGTTCCGCCGCAGCGGCACCCCGCCGACCCGCCAGCTTTTGCGCCAAAACCTCAACCGCGCGGTTCATCCCGATGGTAAACACTTCCTCCACATCAGGAATATTGGCATAGACCGCACCATGTTTCACATAAGGCCCAAAGCGGCCAATCGCTGACTCAACCGCCTGGCCATCCTCGGGATGCGCGCCAATTAGCCGCGGCAGGCTTAACAATTCAATCGCCCGCTCCAGCGACAAGCTGCCAGACTCCCAACCCTTGGGCAGGCTGGCACGCGGCGGTTTCGGAGTATCTTCGGTTGCTTCGCCCTTTTGCACATAGGGACCAAACCGCCCCGCGCGCAGGGATATCTCGACGCCGCTTTCATCCACGCCCAACATCCGGCCATCGACCGAGCCGCCCTCTTCTCCCGAAATCGGGCGGGTATAGCGACACTCGGGATAGTTGCCGCAACCAATGAAAGCCCCGCCGGAACGCGAGGTTTTCAGATGCAGCCGCCCGGTGCCGCAAGAGGTGCAGATACGCGGATCAGAGCCATCCTCCCGCAGCGGATACAAATGCGGAGACAGGAAATCATCAATTTTCTCAAGCACTTCGCCAATCCTCAGATCAGCCGTTTCCGCAATCGCTGCCGAAAAATCGCGCCAGAACCGCGCCAAGACTTCCTTGTAATCACGCTCACCTGCCGAGACATCATCCAACTGGCTTTCCAGATCGGCGGTGAAATCATATTCGACATAGCGGCGGAAGAAGTTGGTCAGAAACGCCGTGACCAGCCGCCCCTTGTCCTCGGGGATCAGTCGGTTCTTGTCCTTGCGCACATATTCGCGGTCGACAATCGTGGTCAACACGCTTGCATAGGTCGAAGGCCGACCGATGCCCAGTTCCTCCATCTTCTTCACCAGCGTTGCCTCGGAATAGCGGGCTGGCGGTTGAGTGAAATGCTGCTCGGGCGTGATTTTGCGTTTATCAACCGCCTCGCCACCCATGATCTGCGGCAGGCGGCCCTCGTCCTCGTCCTCGTCGTCGCGGCCCTCTTCATAGACCTTGAGAAAGCCGTCAAACAAGACAACTTGCCCATTGGCACGCAGGCCAACCTGCCCGTCAGCGCTGGCAATTTCCACCACCGTGCGCTCCATCCGTGCCCCGGCCATTTGGCTGGCGATAGTGCGTTTCCAGATCAATTCATACAGTTTACGCTGATCCGCCTCGGCCAGACGCAGATCATCCGGGCTGACAGCCATGTCGGTCGGGCGGATACATTCATGCGCTTCCTGGGCGTTCTTGGCCTTGTTCTTGTAAATGCGTGGAGCCTCGGGCACATAGGCCGCGCCAAACCGCTTGCCGATTTCGGCGCGCGCCTGCGTCACCGCTTCGGGCGCCATGTCAATGCCGTCGGTGCGCATATAGGTGATATGCCCGGCCTCATACAAACGCTGCGCTGCCGACATGCAGGCCTTGGCGCCCATGCCGAATTTGCGGCTGGCCTCTTGTTGCAGTGTGGAAGTCATGAACGGCGGATAGGGGTTGCGCGAGGCGGGCTTTGCCTCCACCGATTGCACGCTCAGGGTTCGCGAAGTGACAGCTTGAACGGCCAATTCCGCCGCCTCAGCCGTCGCAATGTCGAATTTGTCCAAGCGTTTGCCGGCCAGATTGGTCAGCCGCGCTGAAAATTCCTGTCCCCGTGGCGTGGCCAGCGTGGCTTCGACCGACCAGAATTCGCGCGCGCGAAACGCCTCGATCTCCATCTCGCGTTCCACCACCAGACGCAGGCAAACCGATTGCACACGGCCAGCCGAGCGCGACCCCGGCAGCTTGCGCCACAGCACGGGCGAGAGGGTGAATCCCACCAGATAATCCAAAGCGCGTCGCGCCAGATAGGCATCGACAAGCGGCTGATCCACCTGACGCGGATGCTTCATCGCCTCGGTCACCGCATCCTTGGTGATGGCGTTGAAAGTCACGCGCGACACCTTCTTGCCCTTCTTCAGGCTGCTGGCCAAAGCCTCTTGCAGATGCCAGGAAATCGCCTCGCCTTCGCGGTCAGGGTCGGTCGCCAGAATCAGCTCATCATCGGTTTTCAGCGCCTCGATGATGGCACGAATGTGTTTTTTGCTTTCCGCCGCCACCTCCCATTTCATGCCGAATCCATTCTCGGTATCGACAGATCCATCTTTGGGCGGCAGGTCACGCACATGGCCATATGAGGCCAGAACCGTATAGTTCGATCCTAGATATTTGTTTATTGTCTTGGCCTTGGCGGGCGACTCTACAACGACAACCGGCATGAAACATCCCTAGACTGGCACGTGATTAAATGGCGCGGAACCATGAGGGGCAAGCCACGCCGATGTCAACCGGGGCAAATCACCCGGATTTCACTTTGCCCAAATACTCATGTCAGCGCCAATCAACGCCCGCTACCTCACCCGCGACAACAGCCCGCCCGCCTGCCGCATGATCCGGCCTTCAAGCTCCAATGTGATCAACGCCGGGGCCAACATCGCTGGTGGCATCGCCAGATCGCGGATCAATTGATCCTCGGCCAAGGGGCTGGGGCCAAGCCGAGCCAGAATCTCGCCATGAACCGCCGCGATATCCGACAGCGGGCGGGGCTGTGGCACCGGGCCGGGCAAGTCTTCCATCATCGCGTCAACTCGCGGCACATACGCGCCAGATGACACCCCCACCGCCTCAAGAATATCGCTGACCCCACGCACCAAAGTTGCCCCGTCGCGAATAAGCAGGTTGCAGCCACTGGCGCGCGCATCGAAGGGATGGCCCGGCACCGCCAGCACCTCACGCCCCTGATCACCCGCAGTGCGCGCCGTAATCAGGCTGCCCGAGCGCGCCGCCGCCTCAACCACCACCACCGCCCGTGCAAGGCCCGACACGATCCGGTTACGCTGCGGGAAATGGCGCACTTGCGGGATCATTCCCATCGGCTGCTCGGATACCAGACAGCCGTGCGCCAGAATTCTCGCTGCAAGCTCGGTGTTTTCTGCCGGATAGATCACATCCACCCCGCCCGCCTGCACCGCCACGGTGCCCGTGGCCAGCGCCGCCTCATGCGCCGCCGCATCAATCCCGCGCGCAAGGCCCGACACCACCACCTGCCCCGCCGCCCCCAACCCATCGGCCAGCCGCCGCGCCATCCGCAGGCCCAGCGATGAGGCGTTGCGCGCGCCCACAATCGCCACCATCGGGCGCCGCAACAGCCCGATATCGCCCCGCGCCCACAACAGCGGCGGCGCATCGGGCAGCAGCGCCAGATCGGCCGGAAAATCCCTGGCCCCGCACAAAAGCAAGCGTGCCCCCTCCGCCCGCCCCTGTGCGAGTTCTGCGCGCACCACTTCGATCGGGCAGAGCGCATAATCTTGCACCCCCGAGGCCCGCGCAATCTCGGGCAGTGCTGCCAGCACCGCATGCACCGATCCATGTTCGGCCACCAGCCGATGAAAGCTGACCGCCCCAATCCGGCGCGACCGGATCAGCCGCAGCCATTCCATCGGATCGCCTTCTGCCCTTGCCAGCATCCCCTGCCCCGATTCTACTTCTCTGCCATTTTCGGCGGAAAAGGGTTAATCACTGATGAATCACCCTCGAATCCGTCCCCTGTGCTAAAATGCCAATTGAAGCCGCGCACAAAGTTTGATCAAACATACTGAACTCGCCTTTGCAAAGGATCCTCAAATGACCAACGCCTCCGTCGCCCAGCGCCGCACTGATGCCATTTCCCGTGGCGTCGGCGTGCAAACCGAAATCTATGTTGATCGCGCCCTGAACTCCGAGGTCTGGGACATCGAGGGCAAGCGCTACATCGACTTTGCCGCCGGGATCGCCGTGGTCAACACCGGCCATTGCCATCCCCGCGTTATGGAAGCGGTCAGCAGCCAGCTTTCGAAATTCACCCACACCTGCCATCAGGTTCTGCCCTATGAAAACTACGTCCGTCTGGCCGAGCGTCTGAACGCCGCCGTTCCCGGCGATTGGCCAAAGAAAACCGTGTTCGTCACCACCGGGGCCGAGGCGGTTGAAAATGCGATCAAGGTCGCCCGCATCGCCACCCAGCGCACCGCGATCATCGCCTTTGGCGGGGCGTTCCATGGCCGCACCTTCCTTGGCATGTCGCTGACCGGCAAGGTTGATCCCTATAAAAAGGGTTTCGGGTCGATGATGCCCGATGTCTACCACATCCCCTTCCCGCAGGATGTGCATGGCATTTCCACCGCCGATGCGATGGCCGGCATCACCAAACTGTTCAAAGCCGATCTGGACCCGAACCGCGTTGCCGCCATCATCTTTGAACCGGTGCAAGGCGAAGGCGGCTTTTATCCTGCCCCCGCCGATCTGGTCCGCGCCATCCGCAAGATGTGCGATGATCATGGCATCGTGATGATCGCCGATGAGGTGCAAACCGGCTTCGCGCGCACCGGGCATCTGTTTGCGATGGAAGGATACGGCGTTGCTGCCGATATTACCACCATGGCCAAGGGTCTTGCCGGGGGTCTGCCACTGGCGGCGCTGACCGGCAAAGCCAGCCTGATGGACGCCGCCCACCCCGGCGGCCTTGGCGGCACCTATGGCGGCAACCCCTTGGGGATCGCTGCGGCCAATGCAGTGCTGGACGTGATCGAAGATGAAAAGCTCTGCGACCGCGCCAATGAGCTTGGCAGCCGCCTGAAGCAAAAACTCGAATCCATCCGCTCCACCACGCCCGAGATCTCCGACATCCGGGGCCCCGGCTTCATGGTGGCGGTGGAATTCGCCAACCCCTCCACCCATGAACCAGATGCAGGCTTTACCACCCGTGTTCGGGTCGAGGCGCAAAAGCGCGGGCTGATCCTGCTGACCTGCGGCGTATACGGCAACGTCGTGCGCTTCTTGGCACCGATCACCATCCCTGATGCGCATTTCACCGAGGCCTTGGGCATCATCGAGGCTTCCATCGCCGCAGCGCGTCAGTAATCAGATTACCGGGGCTGCAAGGCCCCGGCACCACTCCGTCAATCAGTGTCACTTTTTGCGATCCCGGATTTCAGCAAAACCATTGCCCTCATCTGACCGGAAATCTTATGAAGTATTTGGCTTCTGCCGCCAGCGCCGCCAGCGCCTCGCTGGCGATTTCGATGCAGCGAGTGGTCGCGCAGGGCGGACCGGGGCCATATACTCAGGTGATGCAGCTTTTGCGCCTGCGCCTGCGCCGCCTTGGCCTGAACGCCGATGAATATTACACCTTCAGCCTATGGCGCAAAAACCTGCCAGCGGGATATGCAAGCCAAATCCTGCCCCAGATCAAGCGGATGTCGTTCAATCACGCACTGTTGCGGCGCAACCTGCCCAAGGAACTGGCCGCAGGCACTGCCATCATCGAGGATAAACTGGCCACCGAAACCCTGATGCGCAGTCTTGGCCTGCCCTGCACCCAAACCCTTGCCGGTTATGCACCAACAGCCACCCTGCCAGATCACGTCGCCACTTTGGCCGATGCCGCCGAGATCACCGCGTTTCTGGCCCAAACCCCCGCCTTGCCGATCTTTGGCAAACCCCGCGCCGACAGCCTTGCGCGCGGGGCCGTGGCCATTGCCAGCCGCAATGGCGCGGGTGATGAGATCACCTTTCTGAACGGCATTTCCGCCCCCATCGCCAGCCTTGCCGCTGAGATCGCCGCCGATTGGACCAGCGGCTATCTGTTTCAGCCTTTTTACCAGTGCCAAAGCGATTTGCGCCGCATCACCGGCCCGGCGATGGCCTCGCTGCGCATCGTTACCCTGCGCACGGATCGCGGGATTGAACCCTATTACGCCGTGCTGCGCATCCCCTCGCAAACCGCGATGCATGACGGCGATACGGTGAATACCCGCATCTGGTGCGTGATTGATCTGAAAACGGGCGCCATCATCCGCGCCCGCAACCCGCGCGATGCGGTGGATCCAGATGTTACCCATTGGCTTGATCCCGACACCCCGCTGCCGGGCTATGTTCTGCCGCATTGGGATCAGGCACTGGCCAACGTGCTGCGCGCGCATCAATCCTTTCCCGCGCATGGCATCCTTGGCTGGGATGTGTTCCTGACAGATG
>JAGPBG010000165.1 GCA_018063485.1 Cypionkella sp. | reverse complement strand
TCTAGCGCGCGCTGCGTTCAATCAGTTGCAAGTATTCGCCTCGCAACCCGAACGCATCAATGCGCTTCTACCGGCAAGATCACCACACAGCCCTGCCCGTCAAATTCATTCGGACAGATCGCGCGCGTGTCCGCAACCACGCGCCGGTTGCTTCCGGTCAGGAAAACTCCGGCCAGATCGCGCAAATGGGCCTGATCCTTGCCCAGTTGCAATTCACTCCCCGTCACGCCTTCGGCCTGACCCTCGCGCAAGGCTCGCCGTGCATAATCAATGCCCTTGTCCACGCTGTCGGTATGCACCAGATAGAGCGCCGCCTCACTCATGAAAAACCCCCGCGTCGGCATATCGGCGCGGTCTGAAAACGCCATCGCGTTTTCCGTCGCGGCAACGATGGCCTCCGCATCGACCGAGGCCCAGTCAGGTGCCATATCAGCCCGCAGCCGCGCCAGATAGAACCCCGCCAACGCCGCTTCGGCAGGCGCACCCATCGTCTGCGATTGCGCAATCGCTGCCAGCAAGATCGCCTCACCCGCTTCGGGATGACCGCTGCGCACCGCCAGTTCCACCCTTTGCAACTGCGCCGAGCGACGACTGGACGCAATCGCCGGAAAGGCCTCGGTCATCGCCAGGGCCTGCCGCGCCAACTCGGGCTGCCCGCTATCCAGCGCCGCCCGGCCCAGCCAGAAAAACACCTCCCAGCCGCGCGGCTCATCGCTTTCCTGCACCGCAGCCGTCTGCCACCCCGGCACCAGCAACTCCGCCGCCCCACTCAACGCCACCACCGCCTGCGGTTTACGATCCAGTGCAAACAACGCCTGCCCACGCAACGATCCCGCTCCGATATTGGCCGCCCTCACCTTGGCCGCATCCAACCCGGTGCCCTCGGGCAACACCGCCCGCGCCGCCAGAGTCAGCACTGCGCCATATTCACCCCTGCCCAGCGCCTTATAACCTTCATCAAGCACCTGCCCCGCCAGATCATCCGCCGCCAGATTGTCTTGCCCGAGCCCACCCTCGGTCCAGATTTTCACATTCGCCAACAGATCATCCGCGATCTTGTCGCCCATCTGCCGCCGCATCATCGGCATGGCCAGCGTCGCAATCCTTGCCGCCTCTTGCCTGCGCCCCAGATCCGCCAGGGAATAGGCGCGTGAGACGTTCAGAATGTCTAGAATCTCTTGATCAGGGTTCGGGGCCGCCGCCACCAGATCAAGCCCCTCTTCGGCCAGACGCAGCGCATAGGCCGGATTGTTCCATTTGAGGCGGGTTTCATCGGCAAACATCGCAAACAGGATGCCCCACTCCGCATCCAGCGCATCCGCCGCCCGCGCCTCCCGGATGGCCGCACTCAGATGCGCCTGAACCCCCTCGCTATCCTCGGCGGCAAAGAGCGGCCCCAGCCCTTCAAGCACCGCGTCAATATCGGGCGCCTGCGCTTGCACCGGCTGCCCCAAGCACAACAGAGCAAGGATCACCCATTTCATGCGCCTTCTCCCACCAAGGCAAACGGTGCCCAGGCCGCAGGGTCGGCCAATGTCGGATCGCTTTTATCCGCCATCAAATCCAGCATCGCCTGACGCAGGGCCTCGGATTTTCCCCGCGCCCGCCCATCCTTCAACCGCGCGAAGACATCGGTGGTGATCCGCGCCGCCGCATCATCGCGCACCGGCCAATGCGTGACCAGAATCGAGCGCGCGCCTGCAAACAGAAACGCCCGCGCCAACCCTGACAACCCTTCGGCCCCCGGCGTCTCGCCGCCTGCGGTGTTGCAGGCCGACAGCACCACCCAATCGGCGTTCAGCGTCAGATCGGTGATTTCCGAGGCCGTCAGCAAACCGTCATCCAACCGGTTGGGCATCAAAGGTGGCGTCAGCACCAGAGCCGGTTCGTCCAAGCCCTTCAAATCACCCGACAACAGCCCATGCGTCGCAAAGGCCAACACCCGCGTTTTCGACAGATCCGCCGCCTTCACCGCCGCCTCGGTCGCCATCGCGCCCAGCCGCACCGTCTCGGGGCCCGCACCCAAAGAGCGCGCGATCCCTTGCAACTCAGCCCGCGTCTGCGGCAAAGGCGCCAGCGCCATCAACTGATCGACATCAGCCACCCCGTCGCGCATCAACCCCGGCCCGCGCGACAGGCTGGCAAGCTGCATTGTGCCCCCCAACACCGGATCACCAAACCCTGCAAAAGCCAGCAAATCGCCCCCGGGCCGTGGCATCTTGCGCACCACGCCCAGCGACTCGACTGATGGCAGCGTGGTGATCGCATAGCGCTTGATCAACCACTCGGTCCCGCGCAACTCGGCCGCATTTCTGGTCTGCCCACCCGGATAGTCACCCGCGATCAGCAGCGCAAAGGGCAGACTGGTCAAAGGCCCATCCGGCACGATGTAAAGATGCTTGGCCTCGGCAAAAACCGGCTCCAGAGGGGCCAGCAATGTCCGATACATCCCATAGGACAAGCCGCGATCAAACCCCGCCTGCGGGCTTGCCTCGCCCTCCAGGGGGGCAGCACTGCGCGCCGTCGCCACCGGGCCAATGCTGGCGCGCAGAGTGGAGACAAACCCTGCCATGGTCGCCCGACCCGCCTGAATGGAATTCCATCCCTGCTGTGTCGGGCTGACCGCCCAGACCCAGGTGGTCTCATTGCCCACAAAGAACAGGATCAGCGCCTCGTCCTTGTGCAAGAGCCGCGCCACCTCGGGCAAGGCCAGGGCCTGCGGTTGGGTCAATTCGGCATAGCGCGGAAACTCCTTGACGATCCGTGCATCCAGCACCCGCAACTCAAGCGCCATCTGATCCACTTCGCCGCCGAGTTCGGTGCGGTCGGCCCCGTCGGTTGTCAGCGCCGCCTCAACACCTTGCATCCGTCCGGCCAGCGCCTGCCGTTCACGCAACACGACGGCCAGCGCATCATCGCCCAGCGCCGCACGCTGCCCGATCTGGCGCAGCGCCGCCCCGGCCGCCGAGGCCATGCCGTGCTGCGCCACCTCAAAACTCTCTTCCATCAGTGCACGGGTTTCAGCCCCGGAAGGGGCAGCAACCAGACAACACAGGATCAATGCGCGCAACATGGGACCAGCCTGCCCGGCCCATCCCAAAGGTCAAATGAATATTGCGGTCACCCGGAAATGAAAACGGGGCGGGCCAAAGCCCGCCCCCAATGCCGTCAGGTCAACAAAGCCTTACAACCCTTTGGATTTATAGGTTGCCGCAATGCGCCCGATCGACACCAGATAGGCGGCGACCCGCAAATCCTCGACATCGCTGCGTCCGTGCCAGACCTCGCGCATTGCCGCATAGGCCCCGCGCATGGTGTCATCCAGACCCGAGCGCACCAGCGCCAACTCATCCGAGCCTTGCAGGAACTTCTCCTTGAAATCGGGCGACAACTGCCAGCCAAGCTGCTGATCATTGGAGAGCCGCTCCAGTTCTTCAACCATCAGCCGCGAGCGTGCCTCTTCTGCCCGCCGCTGCATCCGGCCAAAGCGGATATGCGACAGGTTCTTGACCCATTCGAAATAGGACACCGTCACACCGCCGGCATTGGCATACATGTCGGGAATGATCACGCAGCCCTTGGCGCGCAAGATCTCGTCGCCACCAAAGGTGATCGGACCATTCGCCGCCTCGATGATCAAAGGGGCCTTGATTCGCGCCGCATTGCCCTTGTGGATCACGCCTTCCAGCGCCGCCGGGATCAGGATATCGCACTCATGCTCCAGCACCGAAGCCCCATCGGCGACATACTTGCCCTTGGGATATTCGGCCAGCAGACCACCGTGGCGGTTCATCCATTGGCGCAGCTCTTCGATGTTCACGCCGTTTTCATCCACAATGGCACCATCACGCTCGATGACGCCGATCACCTTGGCCCCGCTGTCCTCGCTGATGAACTTGGCGGCGTGATAGCCCACATTGCCAAGGCCCTGAATCACCACCTTCTTGCCATCGAGATCGCCCGAAAGCCCGGCCTTGGCCGCATCCTCGGGGTGGCGGAAAAACGATTGCAGCGCATATTGCACGCCGCGCCCCGTGGCCTCGACCCGGCCCTGAATACCACCCGCATGCGGTGGTTTTCCGGTCACGCAGGCCTTGGCATTGATATCGGTCGTGTTCATCCGCGCGTATTGATCGGCGATCCAGGCCATTTCCCGCTCGCCCGTGCCCATATCGGGCGCTGGCACGTTTTGCGCCGGATTGATCAGATCGCGCTTGATCAGCTCATAGGCAAAGCGCCGGGTGATCTGCTCCATCTCGTGTTCGTCCCAGGCACGCGGGTCAACGCAGAGTCCGCCTTTCGAGCCGCCAAACGGCGTTTCCACCAGCGCGCATTTATAGGTCATCAGCGCCGCCAGCGCCTCAACCTCATCCTGATTGACCCCCAGCGAATAGCGGATACCGCCCTTGACTGGTTCCATATGTTCAGAATGCACCGAGCGATAACCGGTAAAAGTCTCGATCTTGCCGCGCAACCGAACTCCGAACCGCACCGTATAGGTCGAGTTGCACACCCGGATCTTCTCTTGCAGTCCGGGGCCCAAATCCATCAGGGCTGTCGCCCTTTTGAACATCAGATCAACAGACTCCCGAAAACTCGGTTCTCCAGAAACATGCATGCCATTCCTCCTGTCCGGCTTAGCGCAATACTACGCCCTCCCCTTCCTAGCGCGTCTGTCCGGGCAATTCAGCATGAATCGTCAGCATAATTCGCGACGATTTGGCTCATGAGTGATTCGATTTTGATCGAACTGGTCAATCTCACCTCTTTTATGCCGCTATCCCGCCACCCTGCGCGTTGCCAGCCTCGAAACAATGGCCAGACCCAACCGCCATCGTTTCCGCAAAACCCGCCACGCCACGCCAAAACCACCTCTGCCACAATTTTGACACAACTTCTGGGCAGCGAAGTGGCAGAACGGTGGAGGATTGGGGGCAATCTTGTGACCGTAACCGTCAATTGTGTTCGTGAGGAAGAAGGGTTTCGAAAATGCGCATTGCCCCCCGCCTGATGTCGGCCATTAACCGCTTTTCCCGCGATGAAGACGGTGCGCTGATCATCTTTGCGCTGTTGCTGTTGACGCTGATGATCTGGATGGGAGGATTCGCGCTGGATGTGATGCGCTATGAAACCACCCGCACCAATCTGCAAAACACGCTTGATCGCGCAACCCTCGCCGCCGCCTCGCTCAGCCAGCGGCTGGACCCGACCGCGGTGGTCAATGACTATTTTGCCAAGGCAGGGCTGTCGGATCAATTGTCGTCGGTGACTGTCTCTCCGGCGGCTGGTTCCGGGATTGCGAATTTCCGCCAGGTCACCGCCACCGGCATCGCCGATTCCAAACCGCTGTTCCTGCACCTTCTGGGGATCGACTCGCTTGATGCCGTTGCCGGTGCCGGGGCCGAGCAGCATATCTCCAACGTCGAGATCGCTTTGGTCCTGGATGTGTCCGGCTCGATGTCGGGTGCCAAGATCGCCAATCTCAAGGTTGCCGCCGCTGAATTCGCCCAGAACATCCTGGCCAATGACAGCCAGCACCGCATCTCTATCGCGATTGTCCCCTACAATGCCCAGGTCAATCTGGGCCCGGTGCTGCGCGCCAAATACAACGCCACCAATCAACACGGTGTTGCCGATGTAAACTGTGTCGAGTTGCCCTTGACCAGCTTCAATGCGCTGTCACTGTCGCGCACCTTGCCGCTGCCGATGATGGCCTATGCCGATATCGCCTATGGCACCTACCAGAC
>JAGPBG010000164.1 GCA_018063485.1 Cypionkella sp. | reverse complement strand
ACCAGCCCAAGATCACGGTGCCAATCACCAAGACACCTACACCCAAAGCCTTGCGCATCCTCATCGCCCCCCAGCTTGCCTTGGCGGCAGACTGCCACTCAAATCCTGATGCGGCAAGGGGAAGCCACGATGGGCACGCAGCCACCGCTTCAGGTGAACTGCGTCACCCAGCGCCGGATCAATTGCTGTTGCAGGCGTCTGGAGCGCTTCACCCAGGCCGAGCCGCCGGGCGGATTTTCCCGTTCATTTATTGCCAAAGCCTCGCGCCGCGGCACATCAGCAGTCAGAATCGCAAAGGCCATCTTGCGCCCCTTGGACGGGATGACATAGCCCGAAAGCGCCGAGACAAAGTTGAGCGTACCAGTCTTGGCAAGAATACGCACCGGGCTGATCTTGCTGGGCTTTCCATCCACATCAGCCAGCCCGGTCTCGTGCAAAAGCCCCATCAGTCGCGCCGCCGCCGGGTTGTGATCAGCCGCCAGCATCATCCGAACCAGATCATCCGCCGTCACCCGGTTGTCGGCCCCCAGCCCGGAATGATCGACCAGCCAGCCAGTGAATCCAAAGCGCACCCGCGCCCATTCGCGCATTGCCGCCGCCGACCATTGCTGCGACCCGGCCCCCGAGGCCGCGAGCCCCACAATCTCCGCCGTCATATTGGTGGAGTATTTCAGCATATCGCGCAGCACTTTGGACAAGGGCGCGCTTTGATCCTTGGCAATTTCAACAGCCCCGGCGGGCAAGATTTGCAAGATTTCTGCTGATTTCAAGTGAATACCATGCGCAGCACACAGGGTTTGAAACACCTCGGCGGTATATTCGGCAGGGTGGCGCACTGGCAGCCAGCGACTCCCCTCTTTTCCCAACGCCGAAGCTGCCACGCTCCATCTGTCGCGCCCTTCGGCGGCCGTATAAGCAAAGATCGGCAGATCCCGCTGGGCAATGCCCACATCGGCCATAAAGACCTTTGGCAAGAACCGCGCGCCGCGCGCATCCATACCGGTGGCCCAGCCATCGCCCTGCTGCTTCCATTCGAAATAAACCCGGTTGAAATTCAGGTTCAACCCCGAGATTGCCGGATCGTAGCCAACATGATCGGGCTGATCCGGCGCAATGGAATCGCGCCCCGGCAGTGCCCCGGCATAGGCAATGAAACGCCCCGTCACCTCACGCAGGCCGGTTGCGGCAAGCGCTGCCGCCAGATCGCCCAGCCGGTCGGTATCCAGCGTTGGATCGCCCCCCCCGGCAAGGATCAGATCGCCCTCCAAGCGTCCTTTGATCACTGGCCCCAACCGCATCAGCCGGGTCTGGAACCGATGATCCGCCCCCAGTTTTTCCAGCGCGTAAAGCGTGGTTACTGTCTTGGCCACCGAGGCGGGCGGAACGGCGGTATCGGCACCCGCGCTTTCAAGAATGGCACCGGTTGACAGATCCGCCACCGCATAGGCGACAACCCCGCCCAGCTTGGCCGCCTGCACCAGCTTGTCCGCCGCGGCTGCGGGGCCTGTTGATCCGGTGCGCGCCGATCCGGGACCAGCCGATCCGGGGCCAGCCGATCCGGGGCGCGGCATCGGGTGCGGTGAGGTCAATGGCGCCTCGGCCCAAAGCGGATGCGCCACTGCGCCCGCCAACAAACCCGCCACGAGCCCGCGCCGTGAGATCGTGGCCCTGGAAAGCCTGCCCTGCTGCCCGCGCTTTGCAGAAATGTCCACTTGCTCAACCATCGCCGATCATGCCTTCCAGCCGCCACGCGCGCGAATAGCCGAAGACGAGGCCGCATTCATCGGCATGTTAACAAATACCCAGGCGGGCGGGCGTTTGTCGCCCAAACCTTCGCCCCGCGCAACGCGATGCACCCGAAAGGCGCGCGCGGCCACACTGGTGCGCGCGGCAATCCCCGCGCCGGGACGTGCCAACACCGCCACCGGAACAGCACGCAGAATATCGCGCCAGCGGTTCCATTTGTGAAACTGCACCAGATTGTCAGCCCCCATCAGCCAGACGAAATGCACACCCGGATAAATCGCCTGCAAGGCGGTAATTGTATCAATGGTGGTGCGGGTGCCAAGGCGCTGTTCCAGATCGGTGATCACAACCGATGGATCGGGCATGATCGCCTTGGCCCGCGCCACCCGCTCGGCGATCGGGGCGGGCTGGCGGGCCTTGAGCGGATTGCCAGGGGTGACCAACCACCAGACCCGATCCAGCCCCATGCGCTTGATCGCCTCGCGCGTCAGATGCACATGCCCTTCATGTGCCGGATCGAACGATCCGCCCAAAAGGCCCACCACCATGCCGCGCGTGGCTATCGGAAATCCCTGTCTCATGGCCTATGGCTACCCGATCCTGCCACCGTGGTGCAGGGTGAAAATACGGAATTTGCGCGCCAAACCCGGCAAAATCGCCGCAGTTGCCCGCCAATACGCCGAAAATCAAAGGGGTAAAGTGGTGGCGAGGGAGAGACTCGAACTCTCGACCCCACGATTATGAGTCGTGTGCTCTAACCAACTGAGCTACCTCGCCACTGGCGCGCTGGGTAGTGGAGAGGCCCGGACGCGTCAAGGGGAAAACGTCATATTTCGGCGGGCATGGCATGGGCCACACGCGGGCGCCCTGCGGCGGTGACCGAAATTGTCGCCTCGACAAACATCTTCTGGCCCTCGACTTGCGCGCCGTTGATCTTGCGCGCGGTGGTCAGGCGCAGATCCTCCGCTCCGGCCAGACGGGCGCGGCGAATGGCCTCGATGGTCAGCGCGACCTCGGCGGCCTGCATGGCGGCTTCGGGATCGGTGAAGGTCAGCAACCCATCGGGCAGATGCGCGATAAAGCGGCCAACGCCGGGGCTGGTGATGATGGCGGTGGCACGCTGGCTGACCTGCCCGACCACGGCCCCGATCGCATTGGCAACACCCGCATGTTCGGGAAGGATCATCTCGGCCCCCAACCGCAGCCCGACCGCGCCGTAATAATAGGGCGCGGATTCGCCCAGCCCGATCACCGGCACTCCCATGCGTGCCGACACCTGCATGATGCCGCGATGCCCTGACAAGGCAGCGCGGGTGATCACATGACGTGCCAGCGCCGATCCATCTTCACCGGCAAAGGCCGAATCCTCTTCAAAGGCCGCTTCCATCAGGCAATCTGCGGTTTGATAGGTAAGCTGATCGACAATGGTCTGGGCCAACGCTGCGGCTCCGCTGGCGAAACGGTCGCCCGCGCCATTGCGCCGCCGTGCCATGATCGCCAGCGCTTTTTGCGAGGCGCTGGCGTCCCAGGTGGTTTGGCCGCCCAGAACATGGCTTGCATCCGAAGGCGTGACCCCGCCAATCATCACCAGGCCGCGCGCAACCAGCCGCTCGAGCGCCGCCACTTCCAGCCGTGAGGTCATTGCCGCAGCCATCGGCATCGGCGCGCTGATCCGCTCCAGGACGGCGATTTCACGCGAGGTCAATCCGCCGGTCTGGCCCTGCATCGGGATGACGAAACGGCCATCAAATTCGCCCAGCTTGTCCGAGTTCATCGCCCGGTCAAGGGATGCATGAACAATCTCGGGATGCTCGACGGCCAACAGGGCCACCGGGATGAATCGCCTTGGGCCAAGGAACAGCCCGCCGGTCAGGCCTTCGGTCAGCAGATGCACTTCGCTGTCGCCGCCCAATCCGGTGGTGCGCATGGCCACCGCCTCGACCATGGTGCGAAACCCGCCAACGCGCGCGCCTTGCGGGTCAATCTCGGGCAGGCCACCGCGCAGCAGCGCCACATCGGTGGTGGTGCCGCCGATATCGGAGACCAGCGCATCGGAGGCCCCGGTCAACCACCGCGCGCCGACAATGCTGGCGGCAGGGCCGGACAGGATGGTTTCAATCGGGCGTTCGCGCACCATCGCCGCCGATATCAGCGCGCCATCGCCACGCACCACCATCAGGGGGGCGGTGATCCCAAGCGTTTCAAGATGGCGCTCGCAAGCGGCGACCAGGCGGTCGATCATCCCGATCAGCCGCGCATTCAACACCGCCGTCAGCGCCCGTTTCGGCCCGTTCAGATTGGCGGACAATTCATGCGAGCAGGTCACCGGGCGGCTGGTCAATTGCCGGATCAGATCGCGCGCGGCCAGTTCATGCGCAGGATTGCGGGTGGCAAAGCGTGAGGCGACGGCAAAGCCCATCACCTGCGGGCCAAGCTCTGCCAGCGCGGTTTCCAGTGCCGCGACATCCAGCGGTTCGGTCTCGCTGCCAGAATGATTGTGCCCACCCGCCAATAATACCACCGGATCGCCCTTGAGCGCTTCGATCAGCCCCCCACGCTCCAGATCGGCAGCGTCAAAGCCGATGAAGATCAGTGCCACGCGCCCGCCCTGGCCTTCAACCAACGCATTGGTGGCAAGGGTGGTGGACAGTGACACCAGCGCCACATCCGTTGCTGCCACCCCCGATTGCGCCAAAGCCGCATCAATTGCGCGCCCGATGCCAAGCGCCAGATCGGCGCGGGTGGTCAGCGACTTCGATTTGCCGATCACCTTGTCGGCGGAGTCATCGACGATCACTGCGTCGGTATAGGTGCCGCCGGTATCAACGCCCAGAAAAAAGGCCATGCCGCAAAGTCCCTTGCTTGTTCGCTTTCAGCGATAGGCCGCGCCTGCGCCAAGGTCACGCCCAAAGGCGACCTTTGGCTGCCGCTTCGCGCAATTTTGATATGTCGGATATGCCTTTGCCGGGGGAATTGTCGCATTGCGGTATCGCCCCGGCGCGGCGCACAGGTTAGGGTCTGCCGACAAGAAAAGGCGCAATGCGATGATGCTCTCCAAACCGATTCCGGTTCTGTCTGATCTGGTGTTGATCGGCGGCGGCCATGCCCATGCGCTGGTGGCGCGGATGTGGGGGATGGCGCCAATGGCGGGCGTGCGCCTCACGCTGATCAACCCCGGCCCAGCGGCACCCTATACCGGCATGTTGCCGGGCCATATCGCAGGGCACTATACGCGCGAAGAGATCATGATTGATCTGGTGCGGCTGGCGCGGTTTGCCGGAGCGCGGGTGATCCTTGACCGGGTGGTCGGCATTGATCGCGACACGCGGCAAGTGCTGTTTCAGGATCGCCCGCCGATCTTTTATGACGTGGCCTCGATCGACATCGGCATCGCGTCAGACCTGCCCGATGTGGCGGGCTTTGCCGAACACGCCGCAGCAGCCAAGCCCCTGGGGGCCTATGCCGAGCGCTGGGAGGCCTTTGTGGCCCGCGCCCTGCCCTCTCCCCGCGTGGTGGTGGTGGGCGGTGGCATCGGTGGCGTGGAACTGGCACTGGCCAGCCACACGCGGCTGAGCGCGGCAGGGGCGCAGCCCGAGATTTCAGTGGTTCAACGTGGGGAAACTGCCCTGCCCGGATTGGGCGCTGGGGCGCGGCGGGCCTTGCTGGCAAGGTTGTCACGGGCAGGGATCAGGCTGATCCTTGGGGCCGAACCATTGCGCATCGCGTCCGATCAGGTGGCGTTGAGCAATGGGCAGACTCTTGCCGCCGATTTCATCCTGGCCGTGGCGGGGGCACAGCCCCAGCGCTGGCTGGGCGATACCGGATTGGAGTTGCACAACGGCTTTGTCAGCGTCAGCCGCACCTTGCAAAGCAGTGACGCACGGATTTTCGCCGTTGGCGATTGCGCGCATCTTGCCTTTGCGCCCCGCCCCAAGGCGGGGGTTTTTGCGGTGCGGGCGGCACCTGTGCTCTATGCCAACTTGCGGGCAGCCTTGTCGGGGGGGGCAATGCAGCGGTTCAAG
>JAGPBG010000163.1 GCA_018063485.1 Cypionkella sp. | reverse complement strand
GCGGGGGCCAGACGGGGGCAGAAACGGGGGCGACATGCGCCCCCGTGCAAGGTTACTTCATCGCCAGTTTGGCACGGGCGGCGCGGATACCGTCGCCGTAGTTCTGGCTGATCTTGTCATAATGACCCAGCGCGCGGTCCACGATGTCTTCGGGCACGCCTTGCATGGCAGCGGCCGTGTTGGCGTAAAGCCGGTGGCGCTCTTCGTCATTCATCACCTTGTCATGCAGCACCCGTGGCTGGCCGTAATCATCATTGCCATCGCGGTGATCATAGCGCGCCGCATCCCCCGAAATCCGCAGCGGCGGTTCGGCCACCGAGGGATCTTCTTTCGCTGCGGATGCGATCGAGTTTGGTTCGTAATAGGCATCAACATGGCCGGTTTTCGGGCCCATGAAATTCATCGAACCGTCTTTGTGATAGTGATGCACCGGGCATTTCGGGGCATTGACTGGCAGTGCCTCGTAATGGGTGCCAAGCCGGTAGCGGTGGGCGTCGGCATAGGAAAACACCCGCGCCTGCAACATCTTGTCGGGCGAATAGCCAATGCCCGGAACCTTGTTTGAAGGTGAAAAGGCGGCCTGCTCGATCTCGGCGAAATAGTTGTCGGGGTTGCGGTTCAACTCGACAATACCAACCTCTATCAGCGGATAATCGGCATGTGGCCAAACTTTGGTCAGATCGAACGGGTTATAGTTGGTCTTTTCGGCGTCCATCTCTGGCATGATCTGGACCATCATCCGCCATTTCGGGAAATTCCCCGCCTCGATGCCGCCAAAGAGGGCCTCTTGATAGCCCTCACGGGTTTGCGCGATTTTGGCATTGCCTTCGGCATTGGTGAAATGCGCATGGCCCTGCATGGTCTTGAAGTGGAATTTCACCCAGAACCGCTCACCCTGCGCATTCCACAGCGAATAGGTGTGGCTGCCGTAACCGTTCATCTGCATCGGCGTTTGCGGCAGGCCGCGATCCGACATCAGGATGGTGACCTGATGCAGGGACTCGGGGCTGAGGCTCCAGAAATCCCACATCGCGGTGGGCGAGCGCAGGTTCGTGCGCGGATGGCGCTTTTGGGTATGGATGAAATCGGGGAATTTGAGCGCATCGCGGACAAAAAACACCGGGGTGTTGTTGCCGACCAGATCCCAGTTACCCTCGGATGTATAGAATTTCAGCGAAAAGCCGCGCACGTCGCGCTCGTGATCCGCCGCACCAGCCTCACCGGCCACGGTTGAGAACCGCGCCAGCATCTCGGTCTTGCTGCCCGGTTTGAACACGGCGGCGCGCGAATATCTGGTGATGTCGCCGGTGATGGTCAGCGTGCCATGGGCACCCCAGCCCTTGGCATGGACCACACGTTCGGGAATACGCTCGCGGTTCTGATGCGCCAGTTTTTCAAGCAATTGATAATCTTGCAGCAAGACCGGGCCGCGCGGGCCTGCGGTTTCGCTGTTCTGATTATCGGCAATCGGTGCGCCGGCGGTTGTGGTCAGACGTGTCATCGCTGATTCCCCCCATAGGTTTCGGTTGGCTGGACTATGCCTGCATTTTGGAATAATTTTAAATCCGAATTTCTTCGTATTACTATAAGGAAAGCTTATGGCTCTGACGCTACGCCAATTGCGTTACTTCGAGGCCCTCGCCGAAGAGCGCAACTTTGCCCGCGCGGCCGAGCGGGTGCATATCAGCCAGCCTGCGCTTTCGATGCAGATGCGCGAGTTGGAAGCGGTCTTGGGGGTTCAACTGGTCGAACGCTTGCCGCGCGAAGCGCGGCTTACCCCCGCGGGGCGCGATGTTCTGGAGCGCGGGGCAAGGATTCTGCGCGAAGTGCGCGAGCTTGAGGCCTTGGGCCGGGCGGCGGCTTTGGAGGGGCGGTTGCAACTGGGCATCATCCCCACCATTGCCCCCTATCTGTTGCCGCGGGTTCTGGCGCGTTTGCGTGCAACCGACATCACCCGCGACTTGCGCCTGAGAGAGGCGCGCACAGAACAGTTGATCGACGAGTTGGAAGCAGGCACGCTGGATGCGGTGGTCTTGGCGACCAGCGCCGGGCGGGCACGGCTGGTTGAGGTTCCGCTTTTTGAAGATCAATTCGTACTGGCTGGAAGTGCGGCACGCCTGCGCGCCATGGGTCAGACTGAGGGATTGCGGCCCCGCGCGCTTGATCCTGATCAGCTTTTGCTCCTGGATGAGGGGCATTGCCTGGCCGACCAGGCGCTTGAGGTCTGCGGGCTGACGCGTCGGGTGCAGCGGATTGACCTGGGGGCATCTTCCTTGTCCACTCTGGTGGGGTTGGTGGCCGAAGGGTTCGGCCTGACGTTGCTGCCTGAAATCGCGCTGCTGCAAGAGGTCAAGGCCGCGCCGAAAATGGCGCTGATGCGCTTTGCCGATCCGGCCCCGGCGCGGCAGGTGGTTCTGGTCAGGCGGGCGGCCACACCGGCAGAGGGCTGGTTCAGTGATCTTGCCCGGATCCTGGCCGAGGCTGGGCAGGGGTTGGTGAACGCCGCCCGGAAATGCGCCGCACCAGTCAAGGTTGACCTCTAGCGTGTCGTCGAAATTGGAAGGCTTTGGGTTGAAACAGCCTTGCCCTGATTGCATGGCCCTGCGGCTTTTAACGCCGTTGCCAAGTTGGTTCTGGCATACTATTTGAAATAAACCGGTTTTCAGGGGGAATTTGTCTTGCGCGATCTTAAACTTCCAGATCAACGCCACCCCGAAAAGGCCCATCGGCCCGACAATGCCCAGCCGAAAAAGCCTGATTGGATCAGGGTGCGCGCGCCGACCTCGGAAGGCTACAAGAAAACCCGCGACATTCTGCGCGAGAAAAAGCTGGTGACGGTCTGCGAAGAGGCGGGGTGCCCGAATGTGGGCGAATGCTGGTCGGCGGGTCATGCCACCATGATGATCATGGGCGACATTTGCACCCGTGGCTGTTCGTTTTGCAACATCGCCACTGGCAAGCCCAAGGCGCTGGACACGTTCGAGCCGGGGCGCGTCGCCCATGCGGTGACCGAGTTGGGGCTGAAGCATGTGGTGATCACATCGGTTGATCGCGACGATCTGGACGATGGCGGTGCCGAGCA
Source organism: Cypionkella sp. (assembly GCA_018063485.1). Lineage (GTDB taxonomy): Bacteria > Pseudomonadota > Alphaproteobacteria > Rhodobacterales > Rhodobacteraceae > CBDUEF01. Next base: position 2,692 of record JAGPBG010000163.1, on the reverse strand, counting down.
TTTCGCCATGACCATCCGCGCCGTGCGCCACCGCTCGCCCGGCACTACGATCGAGATTCTGACGCCCGATTTCCTGAAATGCGCTCCGGAGGCCCTGGAAAAGGTGGTCGAGGCGCGGCCCGATGTGTTCAACCACAATCTTGAAACCGTGCCGGGGCTGTATCCCTCGGTGCGCCCCGGTGCGCGGTATTTCCATTCCTTGCGGTTGTTGCAGCGGGTGAAAGAACTTGATCCGGCGATGTTCACCAAATCGGGCGTGATGGTAGGGCTTGGCGAAGACCGTCAGGGCATCCAGCAGGTGATGGATGACATGCGCGCGGCGGATGTCGATTTTCTGACCATCGGGCAGTATTTACAGCCCACCCCCAAACATCACTCTGTTGAGCGGTTCGTGACGCCCGAGGAATTCAAAGGCTATGAAACCGCCGCCTATGGCAAAGGCTTTCTGATGGTGTCGGCCACACCGCTGACCCGTTCCAGCTATCACGCGGGCGATGATTTTGCGCGCTTGCGCGCGGCACGGTTGGAAAAGCTGAATCGGGTCTAAGGTGCAGCCGCCGGGGCGGCGGCAATTGGCGGCACCGATTTCAGATAGGCAGCCACTGCCTGGCGGTCACTTTCAGGCAGTTTAGACATGTTTTCAACCACATGCACCATATGCCCGCCCACGGAATCAAACTCGGGCGTAAAGCCTGTGGTCAGATATTCCACGATCTCGTCTTCCGACCATTTCAAAACAGCGGGCGTGATATTGGGGCTGCGGCCCTTGCCATCGGGGTTTGGTGCGCCCGCCAGCCATTCAGACCGTTTCAGACCGCCCAGGATATTGCGCGGGGTGTGACACTCGCCGCAATGCGCCATCGCCTCGGCGATATCGCGCCCGCGTGAAGCCTCGGGGGAAAGATCGCCCTGAACCACCCAATCTTTCGTCACGAACATCAGCTTCCAGATCCCCAGCGTTCGGCGGATGTTGAACGGAAAGCCGATCTGATGCGGCTGGCTTGGCACATCCGAGGCCGGCAGGGTGTCCATGAAGGCCTTGAGATCGACAATATCTTGCGGTAGCAGCTTGTTATAGGCCGCATAGGGCATTGCGGGATAGGCGTGGCGACCTTCGGCGGTAATCCCATCGACAACGGCATAGGCAAATTTCTCCAAGGACCAGCCGCCAATGCCTGTCTTGGGGTCTGTTGAGATGTTCGGGGCCAGAAAGGTGCCAAAGGGCGAGGCGAAACTTTGCCCGCCCGCCAGCACCAGTTCCGTATCCCCCGTCGCGCCCGGTGCCATATGGCATGAGGCGCAGCCCGTGGCCCAGAACACTGCCTCGCCTTTGGTCTTGTCGCCCGTCAGCCCTTCATAAATCTTCATCGAGCTGGGGCGCGGTGCGGTCAGCATGACAAAACCGGCAAAACCGATCAGGGTCAGTCCAAAAAGACCAAAGACAAAGCGACGCATGAAGTCCTATGAGGCAATCTGCGGGTGGAAAGACTAACGATGTAAGTCTAGCGCATCTTTGGGCAAAATGAACCTGACTTTTCAGACCATCGGCTCGGCTCAATGTGCCTTGATGCGAATCGGGGCATTTACCGTCAGGATATCGGGCCACCCGAACAACTTTTCATAGCCGAAAATCGCCAGACAAATCGCAACCACTCCCAGCACCAGTTTGACCCGCCCCCATGAGGGAGGCTTGCGCGCCCAACGCGCCATGCGGATCAGCCAGTTCTGGTTCATTCCGGTTCGGTAAAGCGCACCTTGCCGATATAGGGCAGGTTGCGGTTGCGTTGAGCAAAATCGATGCCATAGCCCACGACAAATTCATCGGGGATCTCAAAGCCGGTCCAAGTGGCGCGGATATCGGCCTCGCGCCTTGTGGGTTTATCGAGCAGCGCGCAAACCTCAAGCCGCGCCGGTTCGCGCGAACGCAGCAGGTTCACCACATGATGCAGGGTAAAGCCGGTATCGACAATATCTTCGACCACCAGCACATCACGCCCGGCAATCTCGCCGCGAATATCCTTGAGGATCCGCACTTCGCGGCTGGAGTGCATGGCATTGCCATAAGATGAGGCCTCAAGAAAATCGACCTCGACCGGCAGGTCGATCTCGCGCACGAGGTCCGCGATGAACACGAAAGAGCCGCGCAACAGGCCCACCACCACCAGCTTGTCGCAGCCCTTGTAATGCTCGGTTATCTGGCGTGCGAGGGCCTCGACCCTTGCGGCGATCGCCTTGGCCGAGATCATCTGATCAATAACATAAGGACGGTGCGGCATGGGGCCCTCTTGATTTCTGCCTCTGTCCTACCCAAAAGCAAAGCGCGAGTCACGCCGAAGGTCACGATGCCGCGACATTTTGAAAAGAAGTCCCTGCCTTATACGGCGCAGCAGATGTATGATCTGGTTGCCGATGTGGCGCGTTACCCGGAGTTTCTGCCCTGGACAGCGGCGGCGCGTATCCGGTCGCGCACGGCAATCGCGGGTGGCGAGGTGATGGAGGCCGATCTGGTGATCAGCTTCAAGGTGTTTCGCGAAAGATTCGGCAGCCGGGTGACATTGCTGCCTGTGCAAGGGCAGATCTTGACCGAGTATATCGACGGCCCGTTCAAGCATCTGAAATCGGTCTGGAGCTTTGCCGATCTGCCTGCGGGCGGCTGCGAGGTTGCCTTCGATGTGGAGTTCGAGTTCAAGAA
>JAGPBG010000162.1 GCA_018063485.1 Cypionkella sp. | reverse complement strand
TTGACGGTGAAGGCGGTGTAAATCGTATAGGTCAGTCCCAGCCAACGCATCAGCGCCGCAAACCACAGCACCAGACCGATCGACGTATGCTCTGCCATTACAATGAACTCGGCGCCAAGCACACCCGAGGCGGCCACGGTGGTGAAAAAACCCGGCCCGCGCAAATGATCAATCATATCGGCAAAGAAAAGCCGCGGGTGCCGATAGATACGCAGAATGGTGAGCCACCAAAGCACCACATAGGCCAAGGCCGCGATCAAAAACAGCGCCCATGCCACCCAAGTCAGACCAACCTGATTTGCGGCAAGCGACACAATGCCAGTGGCCATGACCATACCAAAATAGGCTGGCGACAAGGATCTTACTTGGTTCGCGAGCAGACGCGGCACCGGTGCGGATGAGGAAACCGGGGCTTTACGCTTGCTCATGCACCGTCTCCCTCCCATGCCCGCGCAACCGGTTTGCCGATCCTCAGCAAATCTACTGCACGCGCTGCTATCTGTGCAACGATTTCGCCAGTGGTTTGCGGGTTCAGATAAAACGCCGGAACCGGTGGCAGTATGATCGCCCCCATTTCTGTCACCGCCGTCATGTTGCGCAAATGTGCAAGCGTCAGCGGCGCCTCGCGCGCCAACAGCACCAGCGGACGGCGCTCTTTCAGTTGCACGCCCGCCGCACGGGTCAAGAGGTTATCGTCAAGCCCATGCGCAATGGCCGCAAGGCTGCGCATCGAGCAGGGTGCCACCAGCATTCCGGCGACAGGGTAAGAGCCAGAGGCGATGGTTGCACCAATGTTGCGAAGATCGTGGACGCGATCACACAGCGCCTGAAGCTCTGTCAAAGCCGTGGGGCCGCACTCTGCAAACAGCGTCCGTTCCGCCGAAGCACTCACCACCAGATCAATCGCAACATCCAGCCCATGCAGATGCCGCGCCACTGCCAGCGCAAGCGCCGCCCCCGAAGCCCCGGCCACCCCCAGAACAATCTTCATGTCTTTTGCCCTATTTCAGCCAACAACCGATCGGCAAAGGCGGCATCCTCGGGTGAAGTAGCCATAACCTGTCCCCATTCGCGCACTGTTTCGGCTCCGATCTTGGTGGTGGCGTCGATCCCCATCTTGCCCGCCAGACCCTCGGCGGGTGAGGCAAAATCAAGATAATCCATCGGGGTGCGTTCCAGCAGCATTACATCGCGGCTGGGGTCCATCCTTGTGGCCATGGCCCAGGCGATATCGTCCCAGTTGCGCACATCGATATCATCGTCCACCACGATCACCATCTTGGTATAGCTGAACTGCGGCAGCATCCCCCACAACGCCATCATTACCCGGCGCGCCTGCCCCGGATAGCGTTTGTCGATGCTGACCACGGCAATGCGGTAGGAACAGGCGGCAGGCGGCAGCCACAGATCGCGGATTTCGGGGATTTGCTGGCGGATCACCGGCAGCGCCAATTCGTTGAACACTTCGCCGATGACCGATGGCTCATCCGGCGGCCGGCCTGTTGACGTGGACAAATAAAGCGGGTCGCGTCGATGGGTGATTGCGGTGATCTGCATCACTGGAAACGGTTCGACCGCGTTGTAATAGCCGGTGTGATCGCCAAATGGCCCTTCGGGCGCAGTCTGGGTCGGCGAGACCCAGCCCTCCAGCACCATTTCGGCGCGGGCAGGCACCATGAGCGGCACCGTGCGCGCCGGAACCAACTCCATGCGCGCGCCGCGCAGCACACCCGAGAACGTCAGTTCCGATACCGTTTCGGGCAAGGGCAGGGCTGCGGCCAGCAAGGTTGCGGGATCGGCCCCCAAAACCACAGCCACCGGCATCGGCTCACCCACCCGCGCCCAACTGCGGTGATGCGCCGCACCGCCGCGATGCGCCAGCCAGCGCAGGATCAATTGATCCTTTCCCAACACCTGCGCCCGGTAAACCCCGGCATTATAGCGTCCCACCGCTGATGCGTCGCTGCCATGTGGACGGGTCAGCACCACCGGCCAGGTGATCAGCGGGCCAGCGTCGCCGGGCCAACAGGTTTGCACCGGCAGGCTGGTCAGATCAGGGGCCTCGGTCACGATTTCTTGCACCGGTGCCCGGCGCAGGATCTTGGGCCTTGTGCTGAGAGCAGCCTTCAGCATCGGCCAGCGCGACAGGGCATCGCGCAACCCGTCGATCGGTGCCGGTGTGCGAAGCTCGGCCAAAAATGACCCAAAATCAGCAACTTGTTCAGGCAGCAGCCCCAATCCGGCGGCTGTACGGCGGGCAGTGCCAAAGAGATTGGTGACCACTGGCACCGCAGCAACACGGCCATCGGGCAATACTGGCTGATCAAAGCAGAGCGCCTGCCCCCCGGCACGCAGCACCCGCATCTGCACCGCTGTCATCTGATGCCGCGTCGCCACCGGTTGGGATACCCGCAACAGATCGCCCTGCGCCTCGGCCCAGTCTAGAAAAGCCCGCAGGTCGGGAAAGACCGGCAATTGGCGGAGCAAAGAGTCCAAAATGGTTCCGATGGCTAAGACGTGCCATTTGGTAGCAGCCTCACCCCCTCATGGAATTGACATAAATCAATTCAGATGGCGTGTTAACGGCCTAGATGTTAGGAACATCTCATGAGTCCCAGCCGCCAGAGGCACAATTGTCCGATAAGCCAGTTCATTTTCCGATCATTCCCTCACCATTGGCCCTGACCCTCTGGGCCGTGCCGCTGGTGCCGGTCGCCCATGCGTTAACGCTATTGGCCCGGCGATTGATCATCCATCACCCCGGTTTGATCAACCGGCTGGGGCCCTATGCCAACCGGCGATATGCCATCGACCCAACCGATCTGCCAATCACTTTGCTGATGCAGCCGCATAGCACCAAAATGCGCATCACCCTGCACCGTCGCCAGCCCGCTGCCGACGTGAGCATCTCGGGTCCGCTCTCTGCCCTGCTGGGGTTGGTTCATGGCACCTGGGATGGTGACGCACTGTTCTTTTCCCGCGATCTGGTGATCTCGGGGGATACTTCGGCAGCGCTGGCGCTGCGCAATGCGATTGACGATGCCGAGATCGATCTGGGCACCGAGATTGCCGGTCTGTCCGGCCCCTTCGCGCGGCTTCTGACTCCGCTGATCGGGTTCACCGAACGCCACACGGGTATGCCGCTGCGCCGGGCCGAGGCGGCGCCATGATGGAACTGGTTTGCCCAGCCGGAACCCCCGCCGCCTTGCGCGCCGCAGTCGATGCCGGGGCGCATACTGTCTATTGCGGCTTCGCCGACGAAACCAACGCGCGCAATTTTCCCGGCCTGAACTTCAGCCGCGAGGAATTGGCCGCCGGTGTCACCTATGCCCATAGCCGTGGTGCCAAGGTGCTGGTGGCGATCAACACCTTCCCTCGTGCGGGGGCCGAGCCGCTGTGGCATCGCGCTGTGGCGGATGCCGGAACCGCTGGGGCCGATGCGGTGATAGTGGCCGATCTGGGTCTGCTGGCCCATGCGGCCGAACATCATCCCAATATCCGCCGCCATCTGTCGGTGCAGGCAGCCGCCGCCAATCCTGATGCGATCAATTTCTATGCCGAAGCCTTCGGCGTGCGGCGTGTGGTGCTGCCGCGGGTGCTGACGGTGGCCGAAATCACTGCGATCAACCGCGAGATTGACGTCGAGACCGAGGTTTTCGTGTTTGGTGGGCTTTGTGTGATGGCCGAAGGGCGCTGTTCGCTGTCCTCCTACATCACAGGCAAGTCACCCAACATGAACGGCGTCTGCTCGCCACCCAGTCATGTCGAATATGCCGAAACCGATGGCGAATTGACGGCCAAACTTGGCGGCTACACAATACACCGCAACCCCAAGGATGCGCCTGCCCCTTATCCAACGCTGTGCAAAGGCTGTTTCCATAGCGGCGACCAGACCGGCTATGTCTTCGAAGATCCCAGCAGTCTGGACGCCAAAGACCTGATCCCGGCACTGGCCAAGGCCGGGGTCTCTGCGCTCAAGATCGAGGGGCGGCAACGGTCCCGTTCCTATGTGGCGCAAGTGGTGCGCAGCTTTCGCGCAGCGGTCGAGGCAGTGGAGGCCGGGAGGCCGGTGCCGCCCGGCACGCTTGCCAGCCTGACCGAAGGCCAAAGCGCCACCACCGGTGCCTACCGCAAGACTTGGAGATAACCGAATGGATTTGACCATTGGCCCGAACCAGTTCTTCTGGGATGCCGCCATCTGGCGCGATTTCTATCTGCGGCTGGCAGATGAAGCGCCGGTCGAGCGCGTGGTGCTGGGAGAACTGATCTGCTCCAAGCGCCTTCCCTTTTATCATACGCATTTCCCTGAGGTGATCGAACGGTTGCAGGCCGCTGGCAAAACCGTGGTGATGACCAGTCTTGCGCTGATCACGCTCAAGCGCGAACGCAATTTCACCGCCGACCTGGTGGATATGGGGCTGGAGGTTGAGGTCAACGATCTTTCGGTGATGACTTATCTGCCCAAAGACGCGGCCTTTTCCGTCGGGCCCCTGGTCAATGTCTATAACGAGGGCACGCTGCGCTGGCTGTCCGCACGAGGGGCCACACGGGTCTGCCTGCCACCTGAACTACCGCTTGACTCGGTCAGCACCCTTGCCAAGGCAACACAGACCCCCATCGAGGTCTGGGGTTGGGGGCGCCTGCCGCTGGCGATTTCGGGGCGCTGCTATCACGCCAGGCTGCATGATCGCGCCAAGGACAACTGCCTGTTTGTCTGCGGCCTTGATCCCGATGGCCGTGACGTCGACACGATGGACGGGCAGGATTTCCTTGCGGTCAATGGGGTGCAAACCCTGTCAGCCAGCTGCGCCAACGCCGCATATCAATTGCCCGGACTGCGGCAAGCGGGCGTGGCCTCGCTGCGCCTGTCCCCGCAATCGCAAGGATTCATTGCACTGTGCGGCCTGTTCCGCGATCTGATCGAAGGGCGCATCACCGCAGAAGAGCTTTCAGCAGCGGCATTGCCAACGGCTCCCGGCGGCCACTATTCTGACGGCTTCCTGACCGGTGCGCCGGGAGTTGCGTGGTCAGGCGTTGTCTGAACCGGCAGGCTGTAGCCCAAGCTCATTCGCTCTCTTTGTTCGTCACTTTGGATGGCCCTTGCCGCCCCGATGCGCCGCTTCTTCCAGCAGATCAATCTGAATCTGCTGCAATTCAGCCAGTTTTTCCCATTGGCGCAGCAGTTGATGGTCGATCTTTTCATGAAGTTGGCGGATTTCCAACTCGGCCTTCAGATTCACCCGGTAATCATTCTCGGCCCGCCGCCGATCCTTGGTTTCCTGCCGCCTCTGGCTCATCATGATGATTGGAGCCTGAAAGGCCGCAAGGCTGGACAACACCAGATTGAGCAGAATGAACGGATAAGGATCGAAGGCATTGAACAACAGGCCCGTCACGTTCAGCGCCATCCACACGACCAGTGCCGCCGAAAATGACAGGATGAATGCCCAAGACCCCCCGAACTGAGCCACCTTGTCGGACATCCGGTCGCCAAAAGTCACCTGTGGATCAATCGCATCTTCGGGGTGGCGCGAAATCGTCTCGCCGCTGGACAGGCTTTCAATCACCTCGCGGTCCAGCGCAGTCAATTCCCCGCGCTCGGCCGTCAACAGGTTTTCGACTTGCCGCCCGCGATAGCCGACCAGATCGTCGCGACAAATGTAAGATCCGTCCCCCCATTCGGGATAATCCGCTGCAAGAAGCGCATTCACGCCCGGTCGCAAACTGGCATGGGAGCGCATCTCGGTTGTCCGAAAGGCTTTGCCGCAAACCGAACAGGTCTTGGTC
>JAGPBG010000161.1 GCA_018063485.1 Cypionkella sp. | reverse complement strand
CACAAGATCACGGGCGACGATGGCGCGGTGCATCAGATCACCCTCGCCAAAGGCAACCGCATCATCCTGGACGCGCTGCTACTTCAGCCCGTTTATTGCGCAAGCCCTGTGCGGATCTCTGACCGCGTTTGCATTCTGAAGCGTGATTACCGCGTGCCGATCACAAAGGAGATGTTCGAAAACGACGCCGCAACGGATCGCGCCAAGTTTGGCGTCTATTTCCTGAACGGGCGTGTGGAGCGGATCTCTGGCACAGGCGGTGCGCAATGATGGCCCTGCGCATTGCCCGCATTTGCCGCGCTTATGGCGTTTCCCGATCAACAGCCCGCGCCATTGCTGTGCTGGCCTATGGGGAGGGCTGCGAATGACAGCCCTTCGGGTTCCCACATTGCCCGAACCGATCCGCAACGAGTTGGCCCGCTTGAAAGGGGCGGGCCTGCCCCTCTTGCCTTTGGGCGGTGGTGCGGATGGCAAAGCCCCGCTCTTGCGCGCATGGGCTGGCCCCGGCCTGTCATTGATGCGGATCTTGGCCCCGATGCATCGCGCAGGCTCGCAAGCCTATGGGGTGCGGCTGGATGGCTTGGCGGTGATCGACTGTGACACCGACGACGCCGCACTTGTCGGGCAGATGGAAGCGCGGTTTGGTCAAAGCCCTGTCCACGTCAAAACCCCGCGCGGGCGGCATCTATACTATCGTGCGGGCGGGGCCGTGCCGAACCTGCGCGGCGAAGGCTTGCCCGTGGATATCAAGACCGGGCCGCGCAGCTATGTGGTCGGGCCGCTGTCGCTGCGCCCCGATGGCGGGTTTTATCATCCGATCAAGGGGCTTTTGGGCCAAGACGCCTTGCCCGTGATCAGCACCGCCCTGCAAACAAACCCTGCGCCGATGCTGACCGGGCATCGCCATGTTGAATTGGTGAAAGAGGCCATGCGCATGGTGGAACTGGTGGATAGCCCCGACGAGTTGCAAGCCAACCTTGCGGGCATCCGCGACGATTGGTGTGCAGATCCGGCGACCATGCCCGATAGTGAGTTGCAGGGCATCGCGGCTTGGGCGTGGAAATGCCGCCTTGAGAACCGCATCTATCGAGGCCGTGACAGTGCGTTCCCTGTGCTTCGGCTGGCCTTGGACGCCCTGCGCGGCCAAGCCAATGGCGCGGATGCAATCGCCCTGCTGGTGACATTGCAGGATCAGCACGGCCATGCCCACGGCAAACGCTTCCCCTTGGACTTTGCCGCCATGCGTGCCGCTGGCCTGTTGAACCTTTCGACGCCGCGCCTTCGGGCCGCACGTCGCACACTGGAAGGCGCTGGGCTGTTGCGACTGGCAAGCAATCATCGGGCGGGGTCAAAATGCCAGACCTACGCGCTGACCCGTCCAAGCCTTGCCGCAACCCAAGCCGACAACGTGGCACCGATCACCAGCCCAAGGCAGGGTAAGACAGGGGGGAAGGGTCTAAGACTTACTTATGACGCGCGAATTCCAACCACATGAAACGAAGGGTTCAACCTCACATGACCGTCAACCCCGAAACCAAAACCGCCCTGACCAATTTTCCAAAAGCACAACAGGACCGCATCAAGGCGGTCGCGGCAAAACAGGCTGCAAGAGCCGATGGCCCGCCGATGAAGCTGAAAATCAAAGATGGCGGGCTGCAAATCACCTTTGTCCACGATGATCCTGCCTTGGCGCATATCCTGATGATGGCAGACCTTGGCACCTGCGACCCGGCGTTTATGTCAGGGATGCAAGGACACATGGCCGCTATCGGTGCGCCCGGTCGCACGATTGATGAGGGCGCAAGCAACTTCCTGCTGTCAGTGGTGCGAGGGGTGCAGCCCCGCGACGAGTTGGAGGCCATGCTTACGGTGCAGATGGGGGCAATCCATCAAGCCACGATGATGATGGCGCGGCGATTGAACCATGTGGATACAATCCCCCAACAGGACGCCGCAGAACGCGCGCTGAACAAGCTGGCCCGAACCTACGCCATGCAGATGGAAGCCTTTAAACGCTACCGCACGGGCGGACAGCAAAAAGTGACCGTGGAGCATGTGACCGTGAACGCGGGCGGACAGGCGATTGTCGGGGCCGTGGCGCATGGGGGGGCGGGGTGATGATGGAAAATAACGCCAACCCCATGCGCACTGCACACGCCGCGACAAAATGCCATGCGAAGGCCAAGGCAACAGGCAGGCGGTGCAAAGCCCCTGCCGTCAATGGCTGGAAAGTGTGCCGGATGCACGGCGCGGGCGGTGGTGCGCCAACTGGCCCCGCCAATGGCGCTTGGAAGCACGGCGGGCGCAGCAATGCGGTGATCGAGTTGCAGCGCATGACCGTAGGAATCGCGCGGCTGGCAAAAGAGACGATTGCCAGCATACCCTAGGGGGAGGCGTTGAAGCCCAGCGCCTTCACCACATCACCGGGCCGGATAGAAAAATCTCTGCGCGACGACTTCGCTCACAAAGAGTTATCCGCAATTCCTTGCAATCAAACGCACGCCACAAAGTTTCCAAGCGTTTTTTCTATGTGGGGTATGTTGTGGGGTAGGTCAAGAAAATCACCAAATTATTTAATGATTTCAATGCCTAATGGCGGAGAGACAGGGATTCGAACCCTGGGTCGGCGCAAACCGACAACGGTTTTCGAGACCGCCGCATTCGACCACTCTGCCACCTCTCCGCAGCTGGGCCTTCGTGGGGCGGATTTAGCTGGGGTGAGGTTGGCTTGCAAGCCCAAAACGTGAGCCGGCGCAGGGTTCTTGGCCGGGGCTGTGCCAAACGTGATCAACCGGGGCCATTTCTCGGCTTGGCACGGCATGATGGACCGAATAGCCATGGCGCGAATGTGAACAGGGAGTGTTTCGTCATGGGCTTGGGCAGGCACTTGCGCGCGCTAGGGTTTTGTCTGGGAGTGGCCTTGCCGGGTGCGGTTTGGGCTGATGCCGCCGCACCCGATGGGCAGATCAACTTGCAGCAGGCTGCGGCACAAATCACCACCCTGAGCGATTTGTTGCAGCTTCCCGCCATTTTCGATGTGATGCGCCAGGAAGGGATCAGCTATGGTGCCGGTCTGGAGAATGACATGTTTCCGGGCGAGGGCGGCGGGCCCTGGGCGGCGTCGGTGGCGATGATTTATGACGCGGGCCGGACCAAGGCGCTGTTCGATCAGGCCTTTGCCGCAGCGTTGAAGGATGACCCTCAATCTGTGGCAGCGGGCGTGGCATTTTTTGGCTCGCCACTTGGCCAGCGCGTTGTCGGGCTGGAAGTTTCCACCCGGCGCGCGATGCTGGATGATGCGGCGGAAGAAACCGCAGTTGCCGCCTATGACGCTCTCAAAGCGCAGGCTTCGCCCAGGATCGCGGCGTTGGAACAATTTGCCCAGGCCAATGATCTGATCAATTCCAACGTCATGGGGGCGCTCAATTCAAATCTGGCTTTCTATCAAGGGATGTCCGAAGACGGCGGTCTGGACGATGGAATGACGGATCAGGATATGATCGCACAGGTTTGGGAGCAGGAAGAGGCGGTGCGCAGCGAGACTGCGGATTGGCTTTATCCGTTCATGGCGATGGCCTATCAGTCTTTGAGTGACGCGGAATTTGCCGAATATATCGCGTTCTCCCAGACGCCTGCGGGCAAGAAACTGAACGCTGCCTTGTTTCAGGCTTTCGAGGCGGTCTATAAAGATGTGTCGAAAAACCTTGGGCTTGCCGTGGCGCGTCAGTTGCAGGGCGAAGATATCTGAGAGTTGGCAATTATCTGCGGGCCGTGCTTGACTTTGCGCGCGGCAGTCGTGATAAGCGCGCGTCCCGGCTGCCTTTGAGTGGCCAGGATTCTATTCAATGACGCCCCAAGGGGCGCGCAGTCCGAAGGCGGGGCAACCCACCAACTCCGCAAGGGGCCGCAGGACGCGGAGCACAAGAGAAGGAAAGACCATGTTCGCGGTCCTCAAGACCGGTGGCAAGCAATACAAAGTGCAGGCGGGTGACGTTCTGCGCGTTGAAAAGCTGGCAGCCATCGCTGGTGAAAAAATCCAGTTCAACGATATTTTGATGTTGGGTGGCGACACGCTGACCATTGGTGCGCCTTTCGTTCAAGGGGCTGCCGTTCAGGCCGAAGTGATCGACCAGATCAAGGGTGAAAAGGTCATCCACTACGTCAAGCGCCGTCGCAAGCACAGCTCGCAGCGCACCAAAGGCCACCGTCAGCACCTGACGCTGGTTCGCGTGACCGAAGTGCTGGCCAATGGCGCCGAGAAATCGGGCGTCAATGCCGCCACCGGCACCGCCGATGCGCGCCGTGCCGCACATAACACCGCTCCGGCTGCTGCCGCCGAAGCCCCCGCAAAACCCAAGCGTGCCGCCAAGGCCGCTGCTGCTAAGGAGTAATCCCCCATGGCACACAAGAAAGCAGGCGGCTCATCGCGCAACGGTCGCGACTCGGCTGGCCGTCGTCTCGGCGTGAAACTGTTCGGCGGCCAGGTCGCCATTCCGGGCAATATCATCGTGCGTCAGCGCGGAACCACCTGGTTCCCCGGTGTCGGCGTTGGCATGGGCGTGGATCACACGATCTTTGCCAAGGTCGAAGGCCATGTCACCTTCAAGAAAGGCCTCAAGGGCCGCACTTTTATTTCGGTTCTCCCCGCTGTGGAGGCAGCCGAGTAAGCCGAACCTTTACAAAGTGTCTGTAAAGAAGGGATCGGCTGAGAGGCCGGTCCCTTTTGCTATATGGGCTTGCACTGTTGAAGTGGGATGCACATGTCGATCAAGGGGCAACCCATCATGCGCTTCGAGGAGGGGCCATGTCTTTGGATATGATAGACCAGTTGCGGGCTGCAAAGCCTGTGGGCAATTTGCCCGGTGAAATCGCTGCGGGCCGCTTTGCATTGCGCCCGGTGCACCGCTCGGATGAGGGGTTGATCGAGATGTATTCGGGTGATCGGCGCGTGGCCGAGGCCACCCATTCGATCCCCCACCCGCTGCCGCCCGGTGCTGCCGAGGCTTTTGTGAGCCGCGCCATGTCTGGCAAGGGCGATGAGGATATCTGGGTGATGGATGGATCGACCTCGGGCCTGTCCGAGGTTCTGGGCGTGATCAGCCTGAAACGGATGGATCGGGCACAGTCGGAAATCGGCTTTTGGGTGGCCCCGGCGTTTTGGAACACCGGGATCGCCTCTGAGGCCGTTCGTGCCTTGATCGCCGCTAACCCACAGAAAAACCGCACGATTTTTGCCAAGATTTTTCAGGATAATCCCGGCTCGGCGCGCGTTCTCAGCAATGCGGGCTTTGAATATCTGGGCGATGCCGAGTCTTTTTCGGTGGCGCGTGGGGCGATTGTGCCGATCTGGACCTATATCAAGAAACTCGACTAGATGGCTACGGCCCTGATCACCACGCCGCGGCTGTGTCTGCGCCCGATGGCGCAGGCCGATGTGGGAGACATTCACGCCCTTGTTACCCGGCCCGAGGTGGCACGGATGCTGTTCATGTTCTCACCTGACTGGACCCATGACGAGGCCAGGGCCTTTGTTGGCGAGTGGGCCTGGCAGGGCAAACTGCGCTTTCGTCTGTCGGTCGAGGCAAAGGGTGAGTGGTTGGGTTGGATCGGAGTATCGGATGATCCAACGCCAGAAATTTTCTATGCCATGACAGCCGCCGCCTCGGGAAACGGCTATGCTCAGGAAGCGGTGCGCGGCTTTTGTGGCTTTCTGTTCGCTCGCTTTGGCCTGTCGGCCCTGTCAGCAGGGGTCTTTGCCGATAATCCTGCCTCGGCGCGGGTGCTGGAAAAATGCGGATTTCGGCGGGTGTCGGAAGC
>JAGPBG010000160.1 GCA_018063485.1 Cypionkella sp. | reverse complement strand
CAGCTTGGTGGTGCGGTCGCACTGCTTTTGTTCGGGCTGCGGCTTGTACGCGATGGAATGACCGAGGCGTTCGGCTTGCGGCTAAAGATGGCACTTGGCTTTGGCACCAAGACCCGACCCCGCGCTTTTATTTCTGGCCTTGTGGCAACGCTCGGACTGCAATCTTCGACCGCAACGGCATTGATGACCGCGTCATTTGTTGAATCCGAGATGATCTTGCCGGGAATGGCACAGATCGTTTTGCTCGGGGCCAACGTCGGCACGGCGCTGACTGCATGGATCGTTTCAGCCGGTGTCGAGGCTATTTCGCCCTTTTTGATCCTTGCCGGTTTCATCCTGCGGCGACAGACCCGCCCTGCGATCTCGGGTGTGGGGCTGGCACTGATCGGGATCGGCCTGATGTTGCTGTCGCTGGTCTTGCTGAATGGCGCATCTGCCCCGATACGAGACTCACGGGCGATGGCCGCATTTCTGGGCTTGCTTGACGGGGCCTGGCCGGTGGCTTTTGCCTTTGCCGCGATGCTTGCCGTCTTGTGTTCCTCATCACTGGCGGTGGTGATGCTTTTGCTGTCGCTAAGCCTTGCGGGCGGGCTGACGCCCGAGCTTTCGGTGGTGATGGTGCTGGGTGCAAATTTCGGCGGCGCGATCCCACCAATTCTTGCGACGCTTGGCTCTTCGGCGGCGGGGCGCCGCGTGACGGTGGGCAATCTTGCCGTGCGCGGAATTGGCTGTCTGGTTGCCGCGCCTTTCGCAGGCCTGGCAAGCGAGGCATTGGCACATCTTCCCTTTGCCAGCACCAGTCTGCCTGTTGAGACGCATCTGGCCTTTAACCTGATCCTTGCCCTTGCCATCTGGCCCTTTGCCGGCCTGATCTCAAACGTCGTGGCCCGCTTCATTCCCGACTCCCGTGTTGATGAAGATACCGGCAGCCGGTGGCTGGACGAAACCGCGCTTGAGGTGCCGGTGATCGCACTTGCCGGGGCAAGCCGCGAGGCACTTGCCATTGGGGATCTGGTCGAACAGATGCTCACGCTGACAATCAAGGCGTTTCGGAAAAATGACCCCGCCTTTTTGCATCAGGTTGCCATCCTTGAAGACAAGGTTGACCGGCTTCAACATGAGGTGAAAATCTATTTGTCACGTCTGGGCCGCGATGCCGCTGAAGTGGACAAACGCCGCGCGATCATCATTCTGGATTATGTGATCAACCTGGAGCACACCGGCGATATCATCGACAAAGGTCTTTCTGCCCAAGTCGACAAGAAAATCACCCATGGCCTACGGTTTTCGGATGAGGGCTATCGTGAGTTGAACGAAATCTTTCTTCTGACCCAAGACAACATGCGCACCGCGCAAACCATTTTCATAAGCCGGGATAAACTGCTTGCCCGGAAACTTGTGCAAATCAAAGTCGATATCCGGCGTATGGAGCGCGAGTCAGCCGAGCGCCACTTTCTACGCTTGCAAGACAAACAAGGGGAAAGCCTGCACACGTCCTCGCTTCATCTGGACATGCTGCGCGACCTCAAGCGCGTGAACGCTCATATCGTTTCAGTAGCCTATCCTATTCTGGATGAAGATGGATTGCTGATCGAAAGCCGTTTGAAATCAACGGCGGGATCATAGCTTGGAGATTGAAGATCGGGCGTCACCCTGAAATTGGATAGAGCCAGGCCAATCACTCCAGGATCAGGACAACAAACACAGCGCACAGAGGCGCACCCATCGCCCCCAATCCAGATAATCAATACAACACTCAGGCCCCGCCGATCTGGCACGGCACCAATAAACCTCGCAACACAGCCCCTCACCATCAGACCGGACAGGGTTGAATTCAATTCTGGCCACCCGACTGGGAGTTGAAAGCGAAACATGGTTTGACTGCGATCGTCTTTAACCCGGCGCGGGCCCCAGAGTGACGACCAATTCATGTGATCCGTCGGTCAGCGGCAGACTGACCCTGCCGTTCGCGACCGGTAAGGCGGTATCATTGAGGCGCGCTGATGCAACATTATGACTGGTGCGATCCGGGTTCAGGATGGTGATCCTGAGATGGGTACGCCCAAGAATGACGGTTGCCGTAAGCTCGGGCCACTCTTTTGGAACGCAGGGGGTCAAAAGAAGGGTTTCGCCGGCCCGTGTCAGGCCCAGAAGCCCTTCGATACCGGCGCGATACATCCATCCGGCGGAACCTGTGTACCATGTCCAGCCGCCGCGCCCTGCGTGCGGAGCGGTCGAATAGACATCGGCGGCAATCACATAGGGCTCAACCTTGTAACGGTTGGCTGCCTGGGCGGTGAGCGCGTGATTGATCGGGTTGAGCATAGCAAAAAGCGCGGCAGCAGCATCACCTTGGCCCAGCTTGGCCTGTGCCAGAATGGCCCACATCGCGGCATGGCTGTATTGCCCGCCGTTTTCGCGCAGGCCAGGTGGATAGCCTTTGATATAGCCGGGATCGACCGCACTGCGATCAAAGGGTGGCGTGAAGAGCAGCGCAATCCCCGGATCGGGGCGCAGCAGATGCGTGGCCATCGAGTCCATTGCGGTTTTGGCACGTTCGGGATCGGCCGCACCCGACAATACGGCCCAGGATTGCGCGATGCTGTCGATGCGGCATTCCCCGGAGGCGGCAGAGCCGAGGATGGTGCCATCGTCAAAGGTGCCGCGCCGATACCATTCGCCATCCCATCCCCGCGCTTCAATGGCCTCGCGGACCGATTCCGCGTGACGCCGCCAGCGCGCCGCGCGTTTGGGGTCGCGGCTGTCGGCCAGGGGGGCCATCATGTTGATGGTAGCGATCAACAGCCAGCCGAGCCAGACGCTGGTGCCTTTGCCGCCTTCGCCAACGCGGTTCATCCCGTCGTTCCAATCGCCGGTCCCGATCAGCGGCATGCCGTTTTCACCGGTCAGATCAATCGCAAGATCCAGACCGCGGGCGCAGTGTTCAAAAAGGCTGGCCGTGGTTTCAGAAATGGTCGGCAGGAAGAAATCGTCATGCGCGCCGGCTGGCACGGCTGGCCCGTGAAGGAAGGGCAATTGCTCGTCCAGAATGGTCTGATCGCCCGAGACCGCCACATAGTGCGCGACGCCGTAGCCAAGCCAGACACGATCATCCGAGATATGGGTGCGCACGCCCTGGCCGG
Source organism: Cypionkella sp. (assembly GCA_018063485.1). Classification (GTDB taxonomy): domain Bacteria; phylum Pseudomonadota; class Alphaproteobacteria; order Rhodobacterales; family Rhodobacteraceae; genus CBDUEF01. Next base: position 2,712 of record JAGPBG010000160.1, on the reverse strand, counting down.
AATGGGGCAACCACCAGTGCTGCACATCGCCTTCGGGGAACTGGCGGCTTGCGGCGCGCAAAAGATGGGTTCGAGTCATACCCGGTTGGTTGAAGGTCAGCGCCATGCCATCTTGCAACTGATCGCGGAAGCCGTAAGCACCGCTGGCCTGATAAAAGCCCGCACGCGCCCAGATCCGGCAGGCAAGGGTTTGATAAAGCAGCCAGCCGTTCAGCATGATGTCCATCGCGCGATCTGGCGAGGTGATCTGCACCGAGGTAAGCAGGTCGGTCCAGTGGCGTTTCACAGCATCCAGAATCTGGTCGAGATCGGCGGTGCGCACCTGTTGGATCAGGGCGCTGGCGGCGGCCTCATTCTCGGCCTGACCGATGAGGAACACGATCTCTGCCGTCTGGCCGGGGGGCAGCGTTATGCGGCGTTGCAGCGCGGCGCAGGGGTCGAGCGCTGGCCCAAAGCGCCCCGAAAGCGGTTTGCCATTGAGCGCGGCAGGTGCTGCCAGCGTGCCACCGGGGCCGATGAACTCGGCGCGGTCGGCAGTGATGCTGCTGGCCTGTGCGCCAAGATCGGCAAAAGCGATACGACCGGGAAAGGCCGTGCTGAAGGTGTTCTGTGCCAGAATGGCCCCGGTGGCAGGATCAGGCTTTGTGGTCACAAAAGCCGTCGTTGCGCTGCGCGAGGGGCCAAGCACCCATTCGGCATAGCCGGTGATCGAGAGTTTGCGGGCCGTGGTGCCCGTGTTGCGCAGGGTCAGGCGGGAAATCTTGACTGGCGCATCGAGTGGCACGAATTGAACCATGCTGGCGGCGATGCCATTGACGTCATGCGCGAAGGTGGAATAGCCAAAGCCGTGGCGCGCGATATAGGTGCCGCGCCCACGGATCGGTAGCGCGGTTGCTGTCCATTTCTGATTGGTTTCCAGATCATGCAGGTAAATCGCCTCACCGGCCGGATCGGTAACGGGATCGTTTGACCAAGGCGTGATTTGATTTTCCTTGCTGTTTTCCGACCAGACATGCCCTGAGCCTTCGGCTGAAACCTGAAAACCAAAGCTGGGATTGGCGATCACATTGAGCCATGGCGCGGGCGTGGTCTGACCATCGCGTAGCACGGTGACATATTCGCGCCCCTTTTCAGCAAACCCGCCTGTGCCGTTGAAAAACTCAAGTTCCGGCATGGTCGGGGTGGGGGCTATCATCGCCGGTATCGCCGCAGCGGGCGCAGCGATTTCCTTTGGGGCCGATAGAAGAGCAAGCTGCTGGCCGATGTCGCCGCGCCCTGCCACGATCACCAGACGCGCCACCGACAGCAAAGCGGCGCGCGCGCCGGGGTTGATGATATCAGAGCGCAGCGCGTAAATGCTGCCCTGAACAGGCGCATGGCTGCCGCGCGCCTTGGGGCGGGTCTGCGCGGTGCGAACGGCGCTTTCGATGGCAATCTGCAAATCCTGTACATAAGACGAAGAGCGGTCGTTCAGGATCACCAGATCAACCGAGAGCTGTCGGGTGCCCCAGTATTCATGCGCGCTGAGCACCTGTTGCAGAACGCCAATGTCCTGGGTATCGTCAATCTGCACCAGAACAATCGGCAGATCGCCGGAAATCCCCATCGCCCAAAGTGCAGATTGCGGGGCAGCGCCGGCGGCGATTTGCGCGGGCGAGGCGCGCAGGCGGGTGTCGCTGCGCAGCACCATGCCGCCAAGTGCCTGAAATTCGGCGGCATCGGCATGGGTAATCCCCAGATGCCGTAACTGCACCTGCGCTTGCGTCCAGGACAGGGTGGCGGCACGGGCGAAAGCGCTGGGGTCGCGGTGGCGGTCAACGATGTCGAGCAGGGCATCGGGCGACTGGGCAACCATCGTCCAGAAGGTCACACGTGTCACGCCACCTGCCGGGATACTGACACGGCGGCGGATGGAAAAGATCGGGTCAATCACCGTGCCCGTGGTGCCGGAAAGCGCGGCATCGGCCATCACAGGATCTTGCAGGCTATGGCCGCGACCGATGAATTTCGCCCGATCGGTTTCGATCTGGATCGGTCCGGTTTCGGGGCCTTCGACAACGGCGATATGGGCGGCCCAAACCTCGGGATCGCTGGGGGAACGACGTCGTCGGGTGGCGATGATCACGCCAAGTTCGGGCAGATAATCGGTGACCACGAACATCTTGGAAAACACCGGATGCGCCTGATCGGCCGATTGCGCGGCCAGCGCGAGCTCGGCATATGAGGTGACATCAAACTCGCGCGAACGCCGCCCGGTGTTGGTGAGCGTGACGCGGCGCGCCTCGGCATCGTCTTCGGCAGAAACGACCACTTCGGTTGTGGTGGTGAAGTTCGGTTCCTGATGGATAAAGGCGGCCTGATGCTCGCTGAACACAGTGCGGTGACGCGGGGTGTCGGCGCGGATCGGCTGCACCCCGGCAGACCACAGAGTGCCGGTGGTGGTGTCGCGGATATAGATGAAAGACCCGAGGGCTGCCTGCGTTGCCTCTGACCGCCAGCGGGTGATTGCCAGATCGCGCCAGCAACTGAAACCTTCGCCGGTTGCGGTCAGCATCACACCATATTGGCCGTTTGACAGCAGATGCGCCGTGGGGGCAGACGTGGCCGGGGCATCGAACACCCGCATGGTTGGCGTATCGCTGATCTCGGTAGTCCCAACCACCACGTCTTTGGCCCGTGGCGGGGCGGCGGCCACAGCGCGCGGCACACGTT
>JAGPBG010000159.1 GCA_018063485.1 Cypionkella sp. | reverse complement strand
TGGCTTCCCCTTGCCGCATCAGGATTTGAGTGGCAGTCTGCCGCCAAGGCAAGCTGGGGGGCGATGAGGATGCGCAAGGCTTTGGGTGTAGGTGTCTTGGTGATTGGCACCGTGATCTTGGGCTGGTGGGGGCAGACGCAAAGCGCCCACCGGATCGAAAACCATATCCGTGAGGCGGCCAGCCTGGCGGCCTCTGGCTCATTGCACCGCGTTACCACTTGGGTTTCCGGGCGTGATATCCACCTGACCGGCATTGTTGACAGTTCCGAAGAAGAAACCGCACTGTTCGCCGCACTTGATGCGGTGCCGGGGCGAAGGGTGATCATATCCGAAGTGACGGTCTTGCCAAAGCAACAGCCCTTCACCCTTGATGTCATCAAGAACGGCCCCCTTACGGCAAAGGGATTCGTGCCAACCGAAGCCGCGCGTGCGGCTTTGGCCCTGGGGCTGGAAAATCAGGCCGCCGGGCTGACCCTGGCCTCGGGCGCGCCTGCGGGCTGGCTTGATCTGGCCAAGGCCGGGATCGCGGCGCTTGGCCCGCTCACCCACGGTGAGATGCACCTGAGCGACACCAACCTGACCCTGACGGGGGAGGCACTGGGGCCGGATCAGGCGGCGGCGGCAGAGGCGGCATTGGCCGGGTTGCCCGATGGCACTGTTTCCAAGGCGCTTACCCTGCAAGACGATGGCGCGCCTGCGATTTTCACGCTCGATTTTGCCGCCGCCGAGGGGGCCAAGATCGCGGGAAAGCTGCCAAAGGGCCTGGATATCGCCATGCTGGCCGCCACGTTGGGCCTGCCGTCGATTGCGGGGGATGTCAAAACCGGCCTCTTGGGAGCCTCTGCCGATGCCAGCCCCTTTGCCGCCCTCAAACCTTGGCTGGGCAAGGTGGAAAGCCTGCAAATCACCGCCGGACCCGTGGCACGGCTGGCGACGGTCATCATGCAACCGGCCTCTGATGGTGCGGGGTTGCAAGCGGCGCTGCAAGCGGCTGGATTTGACGTCTCGGTGACCACTAAAACCCCCGATGGGGCCAATGGCGACATGCGCCGCAACGCAGCCTCTGGTCTGGATCAGCGATTCATGGGGGGCTATTGGCTGGATGTTCCAAAGTTCGAGGCCGGCTTGACGGGGTGCCAGGCGGCGGCGGACGATGTGCTGGCAGGGGCCAGGGTGAATTTTGTCTCCGGGTCGGATGAGTTGGACCCAAGCGCCGTGACGGTAATCAACGATCTTGCCCCGATCATGGCGTTTTGCGCTGAAACCGCCGGGCTGCGCGCAGAAATCGGCGGCTATACCGACAATTCAGGTGATCCGGTTGCCAATCTGGGCCTGAGCCAGCGTCGCGCCGTTGCGGTTCGATTGCAGCTTGTGGCGCGCGGCGTGCCGCCTGCATCTGTGCGCGCGGTAGGTCATGGCGACGCTGATCCGGTGGCCGACAATGCCACCGAAGAGGGCCGTGCCAGAAATCGCCGCACCAAGATCACTTGGTCACAATAGGCCTTGGCGGCCATGACGGGCCGCAGGAAATACACATTGGATCGCATGATCCGCAGTCAAGGAGATGGGGTATGTTTCGTGAATGGGGATTCTTGTTGTCCGAAATATGGGGGCTGCTGGCGCTGGCGGCTTTGGTTGGGTTGATTGCTGGCTGGCTGATCTGGGCGCGGCGCCAAAAGACCCGGCCTGAGCCCTCAGCCGCGGCAACGCCGGATCAGGCCGAAGTCAACAGGTTGCGGGCGGATCATGCTGCCTGCACCAACAAATGCCGTAGCCTTGCTGAACGGATCGACCAATTGGAGCGGGAATTGACAGCAGCGAAGATGCGGGCCGAGGATGCCGAAGCCAAAGGTGCCACTCCGGTTGCGGCAAAGCTGATAATCGTGCCCCCCGCCCCTTTGAATGGCGCACCTCTCGCGGCTTTGAGCCCCGCTCAACGCAAACCCGATGGCTTGAGTGCAGCGCGCGGCGGTATGCCCGACGATCTCAAGTTGATCAAGGGGATTGGCCCTGCGTTGGAGGCCCTGTGCAACCGGCTTGGCTTTTACCATTTCGACCAGTTGGCAAACTGGACCGCCGAGGAAGTTGCCTGGGTGGATGAAAACCTTGAGGGCTTCAAAGGTCGGGTAACGCGCGACAATTGGGTGGCGCAGGCGCGCGATCTGGCTGCCGGCAAGCCTGCGCGCGCGCCAGAGAAGCATTGATCTTGTGGCAGGTGATCTGATGGCCCATGCCGGACCGGCACCTGATCTGGACACCGCGCGGCTGAGGCTGCGGGCGCATCGGCGCGATGATTTTGCGCAGATGGTGGCGATCTGGTCCGATCCCGATGTGATTCGGTATATTTCTGGTGTGGCTGCCAGCGCAGAGGTGACCTGGGCACGGCTGCTGCGCTACACTGGCCATTGGGCCTTGCTGGGATTTGGCTATTGGGCGGTCGAGGAAAAGGCCAGTGGTGCCTTTCTGGGTGAAGTCGGGCTGGCCGATTGCCAACGTGGCCTGCCGGGATTTGATGGGCTGCCCGAGGCTGGCTGGGTATTGGCTCCGCTGGCTCATGGCAAGGGCTATGCGACCGAGGCGATGCAGGCGGTGTTGGGCTGGGCCGCCAGCAATATGGCACAAAGGCATAGCTATTGCCTGATTTCTCCCGACAATGCCGGCTCGCTGCGGTTGGCGCAAAAGCTGGGTTACAGCGTTGCGGCGCGGATGCCTTATCACGGGCAAGACAGCCTGGTGTTGGGGCGAGGCTGAGACTCTGCGCGGAATCCTGCCGCTGTCTGCCATGGCTTGAAAATCCTGACGCGAATCTGCATAATCGGTGCCACAAAATGATCCTTGGCCGAGGGCAACCCGGTTCCGGACGACAGAGGCAGAGATATGAAAAAACCGATCCTTCTGGCAACCGTTGTTGCCATTGCACTTCCTTTCATGATCAGCGTTGCCGCAGCAGGCCCTATCGAGAGCGCCTGCAACCGGTCTGACCGCAAGGCGGCAAACCGTGCGTTGTGCGGCTGCATCCAGCAGGTCGCCGATATGACCCTGCGCGGAAGTGACCAGCGCAGAGCGGCGAGCTTCTTCAAGGATCCAGACAAGGCGCATAAGGTCTGGTTGTCGAAATCCAAGGCCGACGATGATTTCTGGGATCGCTACAAGGCGTTTGGCGCAAAGGCCGAGGCTTCTTGCGGCGGCTGATCTGCATGGCAGCGCGCAAGGGTTGCGATCTGGCGCCATGTGCCGATTTGGAGCGCGTTGCGTTCAATTGAATTCACCCCGCAACCCGAACGCGTTTGCAAGGGCAACCGCTGCCTCGGGTTGCGAGGTGAATACAGGTATCTGATTGAACGCAACGCGCCCTTGATCAACGCCTGCATTCGGCTGATTTCAGAGATTCAGAGTGCTGAAAATGGCAGGGGCGGAAGTGGTCTTCCGCCCGCGCCTGTGGTGAAAGCCTAGCGCTTGTTGTCAACCGGAACGTCTACTGTGACCTCCCCGGCTTTTTCGAAGGTCAGGGTCAGGGCCACCATGTCGCCATCGGCAAGCTCACGGGTCAGGCCCATCAGCATGACGTGATCCCCGCCGCGCGCCAGCAGGTGATCGGCACCGGCCGGAACCTCAAAGCCTTCGGGAACCGCAATCATCTGCATGACACCGGCGGCGTCTTGCTTGTGGGTGTGCAATTCCACCATCTTGGCCACATCCGAGGCGGCAGAGACCAGACGGTCCGCTTCGGTGCCGGCGTTCTTGATGTCGAAGAACACCGCGCCCGAAGCGCCAATTCCGCCCATCGAGCGGGCGTAGGCGTCTTCAATGGTGATGTCCTGGGCCAGAGCCGGAAGAGCCATGGCACCAACAGCCGCAGCGGCGGCGAAGAAAATCTTGATCGGGTTCATTTTTTGTCCTTTGAGTAAAGTTGTCCAACGTCCTGGTCACGCCCCCAGAGGGGGGCCGCGCGCCAAGGCCGCAGGATGGGACAGCGCGATGACGCGTTGCATCGCAGTGGGCGCGTAAATCACAAAGCCACGCTCACGCGCGGGAAGGGTTGCCACATCGGGCAGAAGGGCCGGGGTATGGCCGGCAAGACAATAGGGGCAGGGATGGGTTGGGCCGACAGGGTTTCCCTGGCTGTCGAGAGACACGGTCATCATGCCCATGCCAGAGCAGATCACCAATTCCACAGTGGAAGCCGCCTGCCCACGCGTCACAGCCATGCCCATCGAGCTGATGGCCAGCATCAGGGCAAGCGTAAGACCAAACAGAGGGCGCGACCATTTCATGCCCCCATCATATCCCGGCACAAGGCGCAGGCCAAGCTTGGGAAAAGCCAATCGGCGGGATGCGGCAGCAGGTCACAGAGCGGCGATCTGTCGAAAGGCTCTCATGCCAAAGGCCCCGACCGGTTTACCGGCAGGGCCTTGGGATTGATTGTCACCCGATGATCAGGCGGCAGCGGTTGCTGCGGCCTGAGCCTTGACGATTTCTTTCCTGATCTTGGCGGCATCGAGCGACAGATCGTCGTCCTTGGCCTTTGCCATGAAGGCATCAAGACCGCCACGGTGATCAACCGAGCGCAGGGCTGCCGCCGAGATCCGCAGCTTGAAAGAGCGGCCGAGGATATCGGAGATCAGCGTGACCTCGTTCAGGTTCGGCAAGAAGCGCCGACGGGATTTGTTGTTGGCGTGGCTGACAGTGTTGCCAGACATCGGGCCTTTGCCGGTCAATTCGCAGACGCGCGACATGGTCGTGATCCTTGCTTAGTAAACATCAAAGCACAGCGCAAAGGCGCGCCGCACCGAATTCCATTGCGGTCGTTTAGGGGCAATCGCGGGGGAGGTCAAGCGATTCACCCCCAGGAAATACCGGGTCGGGCGGGATTTTCTGATTGGTCTGTGCGGGGCGATGCAGAAGGGCAAGCATTTGGCTGGCAGCAGCTTCGGGGGTGATCCGGCCCGTGCTCACTTGGGCACCGATACGCTGCATCAGGCCGAGGGCGGGTTCCTGGGCCAGAACCGAGAGCAGGCCACGACGGACCTCTTCTTCAAACCAATGCCGGGCCTGTTCGGCGCGGCGGGCCTGCCAATGGCCGTTGGATTTGCGCCAGGTGGCGAGGGTTTGCATATCTTCCCAGGCGGTGGTGAGACCGGTGTCTTCGAGGGCGGAAACCGTCATCGCCTTGGGAAAATCGGGCGGGTCTTGCGGGCGGCGGCGCAGCAGGCGCAAAGCCCCTGTGTAATCGGCGCAGGTGCGCATCGCGGCAGCCTTGAGATCACCGTCCGCCTTGTTCACCAGAATCAGGTCCGCCATTTCCATGATGCCGCGCTTGACGCCTTGCAACTCGTCGCCACCGGCAGGGGCCAGCAGCAGGATGAAAAGATCGCAAAGCTGGGCCACAACGGTTTCGGATTGGCCGACGCCGACGGTTTCGATCAGGATCACATCGAAGCCAGCCGCTTCACACAGCGCCACCGCCTCACGCGTGCGGCGCGCGACACCCCCCATCTGGGCCTGAGACGGGGAGGGGCGGATAAAGGCCAAGGGGTCACGCGAGAGCCGCTCCATTCGGGTTTTGTCGCCCAGGATCGAGCCACCCGAGCGCGCAGAGGAGGGGTCGACGGCCAGGACCGCCACGCGCAGACCAAGCGCCGTCAGGATCAGGCCGAAGGTTTCGATGAAAGTGGATTTGCCTACTCCTGGTGTGCCGGAAAGGCCGATGCGCAGGGCTTCTCTTGCGGTGCCGAGGGTTTGCAACAGAGCCAGGGCCTGCGTGCGGTGATCGTCGCGGGAGCTTTCGACCAGCGTGATGGCGCGGGCGAGCGCGCGGCGGTTGCCTTGCATGATGCTGGTGGCGAGATCGGTGGTGTCCATTTGTGCTCCGGCT